>JAIBJL010000390.1 GCA_020029545.1 Gammaproteobacteria bacterium | reverse complement strand
CGTGGGCGCAGGAAGCGCTGGAACGGCCATGTGCCTGGGTGGCACTCGATAAAGGTACGTTTCATCCCGCGGGGTCGCGCGCAGCGCGATGGAAAACTAGCTGCCTCACTTCTACAGATCGCCATCGCGCCGCTTCAAGATCAGCGGCGGTGGCGGCCAGCGGCAACTGCTCGTAAAGGTGCGTCAGATGCGCGAGCGGTTCGATGCCGTGGGCGCGGCGCGAAGGGCGGAGTCATCCTGACAACCGGATGGGTACGGCGTCGAATCCGTAGAGCCCCTGGTTCGAACCAATGATTGGCTCTCCGACTTCGATAGACTCAACGTGTTCCACGAGGGCTTGCAGCAAGACCTCCATCTCCAGCTTTGCCAGGTGCATTCCGGCACACATGTGGGGACCCGAGCCCCAGCCCAACTGATCCGTAGGATTGCGGGTCACTTCGAACTGGTCCGGAGATACGTAACGCCTTTCGTCCCGATTGGCAGAACCATAAATCAACATCACGCGGGCCCCTTGAGGAATTCGGACCTCGCCCACGTGATACTCGCTCGCCGCAAATCTTGAAAACCAACGCACCACAGCGCTGTGCCGAACGCTCTCAAGCACTGCGCTTGGAATGAGTTCCGGTGTCGACTTGAGCGCGCGCCATTGATCAGGAAAGATACCGAGATTGTGCAGAAGATTTGCTTGCGCGTAGATAGTGGTGTCAAGGCTGGGCAGAACCAATCCGCTGAGCGCCGCCCGGCACTCAGCTAATGTTAGCCTGCCCTCCGCCACATTCTCGAACAGCGTTTGAGCCCAGCTTCCTTCGCGAAGCTCTGCAGGATCTACCTCAAGCAAATATTGCTGAACCTCACGAAGTGCCGCGAGGTCCCCTTGAAGATGCTCTAGGTTTGGCCCAGCGAGATTGAAGGCGGCCGATGCCCACCTAAGCATGTTACTGCGCCCGTTTTCGGGTAGCCCGACGAGATGCGACACTGCGGTGAGCGGCAAATACCGAGCGAGAGAGGTAACGCCGTCGACCCAGCCCGCGCCCACCAACTCGGCAACTCGCGCCGACACAATATCGTACATTTCGGTTCGGCGATGCTGTAGCGCCTTAGGGGTCAGCTGACGCGCTACGGGCATGCGAAGGCGTCTGTGACGCTCGCCGTCCGACTGAATCATTGCGGGCTGTTCGGCCGGCGCGTTGAGCAAGTCATTGAAGCCTACGCCATGTCCGGAAATGAGGACGTCCGGCGAGCGCAACGCCGACTGAACATCCGCGAACCTACCAAGAGCGTAGATATCCAGCCCTCGCAATCTGACGACCGGCCCTAGATCGCGGATCTTTCGGTAGTACGGGAATGGATTGCGTAAAGCCTCTTTGGTGAAAAGATCTTCTTCAAAAACCGGAACGTCTTCCACCGTGGTTGCAGTTGAAATTGCCACAGAATTCCTCCCCAGCGAACTCGAGAGTTCAGCCGACGTAACGGGTCTTGATAGATAAAAGTGTAGAGCTCGCGCGCCTAGAAGCCGCGGGGTGCTCGCGCGGCCCAAGGCTTAGTACTGAGCGAGAGTTTTTTTTCACGTGCCCGACGGATAGCCTTCAAAGGACTGAGAAACGTTCGCCAACTCAGGAAATTTCAGGCAGTGCGCCGCGCACCCGGTCGATCAAGTTGCTGGCGTCGCCTGACACGACATCGCCGACCCAAGCAATGTGACCATCCGGCCGAACCAGCACGAGGTCATGTCGATATTGTTCATCGCGCGTAGGTACGCGAACGGTTCGCAACGGTAGGCCGTGGGCCGCAGCGGCAATCTCGATGGCGGTGCAATCAGCTCCGGCGAAGGCGATCAGACCGAAGTCCGGCGCCAGAGCATCGTATAAAGACTCGCCATCCGGGAGGACGAAGTGCGGCGCGCGGCAGCCAGGGAAGTCAGTGGACTCGTATCGATCCCAGAGGTCCGCGGGCGGCGTCTCACTAGACTCCATGACAATTTGCGACTCGTACCGCTCGCCAAGTTGAACCCCAACAGTCGCATACTCATCCTTGTCGTCCTCGGCGATGAAGGCACCGAAACGCTGGCGCGATGCTTCAGCTTCGGGCGTATCTTCATTGATGTCTGCAGGGATACGCCATTTGTCCTTGCGGGCCGCACAATGAATACCGATCCGCGAATTACGCACGCCGATCGGACGGCGCTCAGCATCATAGGTGTCCAGAAGGTGCTCGCCGCCCCAGCCTTGGTACATCGCGGCGAGCTTCCAGCCGAGGTTCATCACGTCGCCGATACCCGTATTCATGCCGAATCCGCCCAGCGGCGTGTAGAGATGCGCCGCATCTCCCGCGATGAACACCGGGCCTTCGGCGTACTTGTCCGCCACCAGGGCGACACCGCCCGTCCAGGGACCGGCCGCCATGATTTCGTACTCGGCCTGTGGGCCCAGCATGCGAGCCATCACGTCCTTCGCATCGAGCGTTCGCCAATCAACTTCTGGCGGGACCCGATAGTGGACGATGAAGCGTTCGCGGCCATCCTGTGCAAAGATGAAACCGGTCGCATCGTGGTTCACGATCCAGTTCAGAGCGGCGGGCGCAGCGCGCGAGGTCTCGTAAAGCTTCGGCGCGCGGACGAAGTACGCCATCATACTCCCGGACATGAATTTTCGGACCGCCGAGCCGCCTTCGCCACTCAACCGAGCGCCGATCGCTTTGCGCGCCAAGCTTCGGGATCCATCGCATCCCACGACATACCGGGCGCGGATCTGGTATTTGTCCTTAGTCGCAACATCCTCAACAGTGACGGTCGCCCCCTCGCCGCTGAACTTCACCTCGAGCGCCTGATGCCCGAAACGTACGTCGATACTCGGCTGGGCTTGTGCGGCGCGCTTCAGAATAGGTTCGAGATACATCTGATTGATGATGTGGCCGTACTCGGGGCCTGGCCATCGGCCGTCGAACAGTGAGTTGAATTCAATGCGTCCCAGTTCGTACTCGCAGAATCGGGTGCGAAACGACACGGCTTTCGGAAACTTCGCTCCCAGCCCACCCACGCCTGCTTTGCGCACTTCCGGCGCGATCCCGAGGCGGCGGAAGTGTTCCATCGTACGTGAGGTGGAAGAGTTACATTTCGGAAACTCAGCCGTAACGAGATTTTGGCTCACCAGGATGGCAGGTACCTGTCGAAGTCCCAGGTCGATAGCCAGCGACAGGCCAACCGGTCCGCCGCCCAAGACGAGACAATATGTTTCCTCGATAGATGACACCGTTCAACTCCGGCGTTGTGGGAAATGGGGCTTAAGTCAGCCGAACATCGCTACTCGCATCCGGTGGATCGAGCCAGCAGCCTGAGTTGCGATCGGACCGTGAGTGGTTACTACTCTCACAAAGAATTTCCTGTCCCGCTACTTCGCATCAAATACATCGACCCGAAGACCCGCAAGCGCCTCGTCTTCTTGACCAACCATCCATTGGGCAAGCCTCAAGGACAGCTTCGAATAGGTGACGAACCTTTCAACATTATTGCGTCGGCCGCCATTGCAAACCCGTCGCTCGACGTAACGCCCTTCTCGATAGTCAAAAGTTGACTTCGTTGAGCTTTACCTCGCATGCGGCCATGACGGCCGGGCATCGCTTTGATTTAGCCTGCGAAACGGATCAGAAGGATATTCAGAGCCGAAAGCAGTTGGGGTCTGCTGAAATATTTGAGGGCGCCTACATTATGAGCGAGGGATCACGCGGCAGCCCCAACATCAACCGGCCGACGACCTGATTGATTCCTATTGAATCGAGCCACGGATGCTCGCAGCCGATATGAATATCGCGCCAGAACCTTTGCAAAGGCTTGTGGGCGTATTGCGCCGAGCCTCCCGCACCGTTCAGAAGACGGTCTACAGCTTGTTTGGCCAGTTTTGCCGTATGGGACTCTTGGGCGCGCCACCACCGCAGCTCCTCCGCCGTTTGCACGCGTCCCTCTGGAAAGTAGCCGGCCACTTTGTGCCAGTTTTTTTCCATCAGCGCGGCGGCGGCCTGAATGTCCAGCGCGGATTCAGCCAGTACGATCTGGCGGGATGAGTTATCGATCGGCCTCTGTGCACTGAACGCCGACACCCGGCTCTTGAGCGCCGCCGTTGCGATCTCCAGCGCGCCTTCCGCACCGCCCACCATGATCGCCGCGAACGGTGCGTTGAACACGGTATAAAACGCCGTGTTGAACATGGGATTCTCATACAGACCTGGATGAATGGGCGGACGCTCCAGCCCCGGACCAAACCAACGATGTTCCGGCACGAAAGCATCTTCCACGATGAGCGACTTGCTGCCCGTGCCGCGCAATCCGGACGTGAACCAATCGTCTTCGATACGATAATCGCTGCACGGTACCAAGCACAGATAAAAGCCCGCTTCTCTACTGTTGTCCTCGCCGAGTAAAAAACCAAGCATGCTCCACGCGGTGTGGTCGCAGCCGCTGGCAAACGGGAACCGGCCGCTCAGATGAATGCCTCCGGCCACGCGCCGCACGCGCCCGACGGGCGCCGCCGTGCTGCCGACGATGGTGTCGGGGCCCGTCGCCCAGACTTCATCTTGCGCACGCTTGTCAAAGAACGTGACTCCGTGCGCGTGGCACGAAAGCAAGCCGGCCACCCAGCCGGTTGCCATGTCAGCCGAAGAAATCAGCCGTATGGCCTGCGCCCAGTCGACAAAATTCTCTTCGCCACCGCCATGCTTGGCGGGCACCATCGCACGTAGAAAGCCGATATCAATCAACTGTTGGATGATGTCTTGAGGAATCTGGCGTGCAGCCTCGATGGCCACGGCGCGCTCACGAATGCCTGCCAGCAAGGGCCTGACCCGCTCGACCAGCGAGCGCGTGGGAACAGGTTCCGATCGGCCGGGCGATGATG
>JAIBJL010000389.1 GCA_020029545.1 Gammaproteobacteria bacterium | reverse complement strand
CACTTCGGCAGATGCGTTTCGCATCGCTACCGGAAAGCCCACAATGCGCATCGCCGGCAGATCGTTGCCGGCATCGCCGACATACATGACCTGCTGCAAGGGAATGCCGTAGTCCGCGGCGATCGTTCGTATCGCGCTGCCCTTACTAGTGCCTGCTTTCGTCAGGCCGATGAAGCGCGTGTCCGGCATCAGCGGCGAGGTTGACTGTGCCACTTCCACGCCCGGCGGCGTCTCTGCAACGATGCGCGCGGTCTCCTCCTGTGAGACCAGCCATTGCGCCCGCACGATCGGTCCGCGCAGCGATTCGAAAGAACGCGGCTTGAAATCGATGCCGAGCAGTGCCGCGTGCGCATGCGCCCAAGCCGATTTGCTTTCAGACACATAATCGCTGTCGCTGTAAAGTTCGAGCAGGCGACCCGTGGCGCGCGCGCGTGCGATCAAAGTTTGCACCAGTTCATCCGGCAAGCTGACGGACAGTGAACGCAGATCCGCGAGATTGAGTGTGCTCGCACCATTCTGAAAGCTGTGCC
The DNA here is from genome assembly GCA_020029545.1 of Gammaproteobacteria bacterium. Lineage (GTDB taxonomy): Bacteria > Pseudomonadota > Gammaproteobacteria > Steroidobacterales > Steroidobacteraceae > Steroidobacter. Next base: position 4,362 of record JAIBJL010000389.1, on the reverse strand, counting down.
AGCCGTCGGGATCCAGCCGCGTCGCATACTCTAGTGCGAGCCCGAAAGCCGGTCGCCCTGAACACAACGCCAGGCGAATGCCGGCAGCACGTACGCTTGCCGCTGCACGCCAGATGACCGAGTCGACTTCGCCGTTCGAGCCGATCAGCGTTCCATCTACATCGATACCGATCAACTTGATCACGAGATTGGTCCGGCGCGCAGCTTCGGGGAGAGCAGCGTAGCCTAGCAGCTTGTCGGACTGAAGTGATCGTAGCGAGGCGCGTGGCAGATGGAGAACAGTTTTTCGATCCTTCTCGTTACATAGTGTCCGCTATTTCGATTTGTTCTCAGCGGGTTGAGGAGCATCGGGGTTAGCAGCCGCGATCAGTACATCGAGTTGCATCGAGGGGGTCGATAGCGGAACATGTCCGGGAAAGCATCGTGGCCGGTTACGTACCTGTGTGGTACCGAATTTCTGCAGAACCCCACGACCGAGTTGCTCCAGCAGTTCGCAATCGCCGGGTTCGACGGCTGCCGCAGTGAGCCGCGACAGATCGAGCTGCGTGCGCCGGGCCTGAAACTCCGTCTTTTCGAATTGCGGTTGCACGCCCAGTCGTTTGAGCAGCTCCTGTTTTGACGCCGAGTCCTGATCGACCGGCGACGCAGTAGTTGCCGGTACCGGTACCGCGCCGACGAAATGTACGAAGGTAAATCGCGACGGTCCATTGAATTGACAACCGCTCGTGGTCACTTGCGATTTTGGATGCGCGCCGATGGCTTTGAAAATTCGTTCCAATTTCCACTCTAGCGAGTCGCAACTGTAGTAGGTGGTGGATGGCGTGTAGGTAAATTTCAGATCGACTGGCTGCCACTTCGCCGCGATCGTCGGTTGAGCGTCTGGCGAGTCGACAGGTGCCTGCGATGCCTGCGCAGCGAAGCCGAAGGATACAGCGACGCCGCTGATCGAACTTGCCAAGAGTCGCGCCCATAGCCGTACAGACTGTTTCATGGCTCGCACCGCCGAGTGAGCACTGATCGCCGGTTCGCAGCGATCAGTGATCGCACTGCATCGTTACTGAATCTTGCCGAGAAAATCGCGCTTGCCGATGTCGACGCCGTTCTGTCGCAGCAAGGCATAGGCCATGGTCACGTGGAAATAGAAGTTCGGGATCACGAACGTCGTGACATAGCTGTGGCCGGTAAACTTGAGCGACATGCTAGGGAAGCTCAGTGTGATGTCGCGAGTCTCTGCGCCTTGGAGCTGTTCCGGCTTGACGGTTTTGATAAATTCCAGGGTCTTGGCGATACGCGCCTTCAGTTCGGGCAGGGTGGTTTCGGTGTCTTCGTATTTCGGATTGTCGATGCCGGCGAGGCGTGCCACTGCCCCCTTGGCATTGTCGCATGCCGACTGCACCTGACGCGCCAGTGGCATCATGTCGGCGATCAGGCGCACATCCGCCAGCACCTTCGAATCGATCTTCTTTGCCGTTGCGTGCGCAATGCCCTTGTCCAGAATGGCATCGAGATTGGTCAGCGCCGCAGAGAGCACCGGAATCGTCACATCGTAGAGCGAAATAGCCATGGGCAGGGTCCTGCAGAGATAAAGGGACCGCGATGTTACCGCGATCTAACCGCTTTGCCATCTCTGCCATGACACGCACCTGCGTTGATCCCTCAACCCGTCGTTCCTAGGGTTCGCGGTCAGCAAGCCACAGAAGGTTACAGTTTCTTTGCGATGACTTCGTGCAGTTTGCGCAGGTCGGCCGCGAACTGACGAATGCCCTCGCTCAGCTTGTCGGTCGCCATGGCGTCTTCGTTCATCGCCCAGCGGAACGAAGCTTCATCGACAGCCGGCAGCGGCGGAACCTGACCCGGATTCTCGGGCGACAGCTTACGTTCCAGATGACCGTCGCTCCGGTCCAGCTCGTTGAGAAGATCCGGCGAGATCGTCAAGCGATCGCAACCCGCCAGTGCCTCGACTTCGCCGGCGGAACGGAACGAGGCACCCATGATCACGGTCTTGACGCCCTGGCTCTTGTAGGCTGCATAAATGCTGCGCACCGACAGGACACCCGGATCTTCCTCGGGCGCGAAGTTGCGGTTCGCCTGTTTCTTGTGCCAGTCCAGAATGCGACCGACGAAAGGCGAGATCAGGAATACGCCCGCTTCGGCGCAGGCCATCGCCTGCGCCAGCGAGAACAACAACGTCAGATTGCAATCGATACCTTCCTTCTGCAGTACCTTCGCGGCCTGAATGCCTTCCCAGGTCGACGCGATCTTGATCAGGATACGATGGCGACCGACGCCGACTTCCTGGTATGCCTTGATGATTGCTCTGGCCTTCTCGATCGTCGCCCGAGTGTCAAAGGATAGATTCGCATCCACCTCGGTGGATACCCGTCCGGGCACCAGCTTCGTCAGTTCGGTGCCCACATCGATCGCGAGCCGGTCGGCAACGCGCGAGATGACCGCTTCGCGGTCGCCCTGCTGCGTGCGACCCCACGCAAGAGCGGCATCGACGAGGCTCGACAGCGAGGGCAGCGCCACCGCTTTCAGCAGCAGCGTTGGGTTGGTGGTGCAATCCACTGGCTTCAGCGTACGAATGGCATCGAGATCGCCGGTGTCGGCAACCACAACCGTCATTTTCCGCAACTGCTCGAGTTTCGTCGGCATGGAGATCTTCCGCGGCGTAAGGTTTTCCCTGCGACAAGAGTAGCCGATTTTTGGCACTCGGTCGCACTGTGTAGCGATAGTCATTTTATCTTGGCAAGCGTTGTGTCCTCGGCCTGGGCTTCTTCGGATGCGCGATCGGCGAGCTGCCTGCTGCAAACGGAAACCTGTTCGAAGACATCGACGATCCGGAGCGCGAGCGAAGTTCGGTCCCTGATGTGAGCCGCTGAAGCGTAGCTCGCCAATTTCACAGTCTGTCGGGCGATGCAAAAATTTTCTGATTCATGGCTTGCAGCTTTTAGGTGTTGAGCTAATCAGGCTGGTTTGTGGAAAGGCCAAGGCTTTGGATCTTCTCGGGGCGGCGGTCCATATAGCTCTTGCTCCCATGCCTCAAACGGTGGCGCAACCAACCAACGGCAACTTTGGGTTGCCTCTCTCGTCGATCCGATCATCGCAGAGTTTTAATACCGCAATCAGAGAGTACTGCGCAATATGAAGCGGGCGGGTGTTTCTCGCTCTCTTTCGATATGGTAATGTATATCCATAGACGTATATACATAGGAGGAGGAATGAAAACTGCTCGGGTGTTCAAGTCCGGCAACAGTCAGGCAATTCGCCTGCCCAAGGATTTTCGGTTCAATACTGCTGAAGTGGAAATCTATCGCCGGGGAGGGGAAGTTGTTCTGAGAGAAAAGCGTCGTGGCTTGGGGCGTGCGTTCGAGCTGTTGGCCTCCATGCCGGACGATTTCATGGCAGAGGGTAGAAAGGACGCACCACCGCAAAAGCGTGAGGATATATGACCGAGCCGCGGTATATGCTCGACACGAACATCTGCATCTATATCGCGAGGCGCAAACCGCCGCAGGTTTTTGCCAGATTCGAAAAGCTTAAAGCTGGTGAAGCAGTACTTTCCGTGGTGACTTATGGCGAGCTTCGATTCGGGGCCGCCAAGAGCAAACGGCGTAACGAAGTGCTAAAGGATTTGGAAGAATTAACGTCGTTTCTCCCTGTCCGGGCCCTCCCGATTGAAGCGGCCGAGGAATACGGCAGGCTACGCTCTCAACTTGAGGATAAGGGTCGGCCGATCGGTGGTAATGATCTCTGGATTGCAGCCCATGCAAGCGCCGAAAAGCTCGTGCTCGTCACGAACAATGAGCGGGAGTTTGCTCGCGTACCGGGACTAAAAATTCAGAACTGGGCGGGGTAGCTTTCTCGACAACTGCGATGGCGAGGTCCTGATGCCACGCGACCTGCCAGTTGGCCTCATTGCTCTTGTTGAAGAGGATAGAGCGAACAAGCTGCGCGTCGGGCCCCAGCACGGGGTCGACTAACGATCGGATGTCTGCCGATTGCGTGAGAGCGCCAAGGCTGTGAATCTTCGCGACAAAGCCGCGCACCGGCTGGAAATTCTGGCAAAAGCCTCTCGACTTCATTCAGGACGTCGAGACGAGAGCGCTCACTCAGCACTCCTGGAACGATTGCGAATACGTCGCGATCAATGTCGCTCAGCACATTCACGGGTAGGTTCCAAATGGCTTCCAACGATTCGAAATTTAACTGCATCGCTGCTCAGGTTCAACGCTGCGGCTCAAACGCTGTCGACCAACCGCAGAGCACACTGGATTGCTACCAGCGATAAGGCGTATCGTCGGCATTCTGGGAAGCGCCGACAACAAGAAAGCGTAGTTAGCTGCATCACTGTTCTTCACC
>JAIBJL010000388.1 GCA_020029545.1 Gammaproteobacteria bacterium | reverse complement strand
CCTGGCGTGCGGCAACCGATGGATACCCCGAACTGCCTTCGAGCACGCCGAAATCCGAGTCGGTGAGTTCTTCCATGGCACGCACGCACTCGTCTTCGCGAATCGTGTTGACACCGAGTTCGCCCGCCAGCTCGCCGATCAGCGATTGAATCTGCGCGGTCTGAAATGCCAGCGCGCGCGGGTTCTGCGGCTCGCGCAATAGCAGATGCAGCACCGGCGTGAGTCGCGCCTGTTCCAGGTAACGAGTTCGATACGCGACCATACTGCCGGTGATATCGAGCCACCATTCCAGTTCGCTGCGCGTCGGCAAGGACCCGTTGCTCAAACGCCAGCCGATCAGCGTCGTGAGAAATTGCACGCGTTCCAAGCGACGACCCAGCATCAGCAGACGCCAGCCATCGTCCTGTGTCATGTCGTCGAGCGAGAATCCCGATAGCGCCGCGAGCGCCAGCACCAGTCGATCCAGGGTTTCGCTCGCATCGTTATGGCTCGACGCGGCATCGTGATACTGACGCTGCAACACGCCCATCGCGCGCCAGTGCTCGGCAGACAGCCGGCTGCGGGCCTGCGTGGCCGACCATTCCAGTCGCCGCAGATCGGCGCCAAGGCCGGTCGTCAACGCGGTATCGAATAAGCTCGCAGCCAGGGGTCTATCGCCCGCGACGACACCAAACTGCACGCATGCGGCGTGTGCATTCTTGAGGGCATCCGAGCGCAAATCCAGCGCGAGCGTGGCACGCATCAGGCGCGCCTTGGCTTCGCATCTCTCCGCATACCGACCGAGCCAGTACAGATTTTCAACCAGCCGCGACGGCAGCTCCTCGCTGCGAGTCCGCCGCCGTGGCGCGAGTCGCGCATCGACATCGCCGTCCGTGTCATCGGGCGCGATGACCCAGATGTCTTTGCTGCCGCCGCCGCGCTGGCTCGATACGACCTCCGCCTGCCGGTCCGCGGCGATACGCGCCAGGCCGCCAGGCAACACCTGGTAGCCGGTCGGCGTCGCCACGGCATACACGCGAATCACCAAGGCGCGCGGTTCGAGCTGCGCGCCACGCCACACAGGCGATTGCGACAACGAGAGCCGTTCCTGCGCGACGTAGGCATACGGGCGTCCGCGCAGTCGCTCGATCAATCGATGACGATCGGACCGATCCAGTGCACTGCCGAACACGGGCTCGAAGTGCTGATTCGGAAACGCCGGCTTGATCACCAGCCGATCCAGATTCTCGATCACATGATCCAGGGCGGGGCGTTCGCCGCACCACCACGTCGCGACCGACGGCAGCTCCAGGCTCTCGCCCAACAACCATTCGGTCAGCGGCGGCATGAAGCCCAGCCAGCTCGCCGATTCGAGCACACCGCTGCCCAACGCATTCGCCATCACGACACGACCGGCGCGCACGACCTGCAGCAAACCCGGCACACCCAGTGCGGAGTCGGCGCGCAATTCAGCGGGATCGCAGAAATCATCGTCCAGGCGTCGCAGTACCGCATGTACGCGCCGCAGGCCGGTGAAAGTCTTCAGGTACAGCGTCTGGCCGCGGACCGTCAGGTCGGCGCCTTCCACGAGCGCGAGGCCCAGCTGCCGCGCCAGGTAGGCATGTTCGAAGTAGGTTTCGTTGAACGGACCGGGCGTCAGCACCACTGCCAGCGGCGCTTCGTCGTCATCGGCCATAGCCAGCAGGTGCTCGCGCAACGCGACAAAGAAGCCATTGAGCGACTGCACCCGCATCTCATCGAGCAGTTGCGGAAACACGCGCGACACAATGCGCCGGTTCTCCAGCGCGTAGCCCGGACCCGACGGTGTCTGGGTGCGATCGCCCAGCACCCACCACTGGCCATTCGGCGCCCGCGCCAGATCGACGGCATACAGATGCAGCCAGCGGGCATCGCGCGGCATCACGCCACGGCAGGGCCACAGGAAATTCGGATGGCCGAACACCAGCTCGGGCGGCACGATGCCTTCTGCCATCAGGCGCTGCGACCCGTACAGATCGGCGAGCAAGGCATCGAGCGCGCGGGCACGTTGCGCCACCCCCCTGCTGATCGCCTGCCATTCGTCGGCGGCAATGATCAGCGGCAACGTATCGAGCTGCCAGGGTCGGTCCCGTCCTTGCGGATCGGCGTAGACGTTGTACGTCACGCCATTCTCGATGATCAGTCGTCGCGCCAGCTCGATGCCGCGGCGTGCCGCCTCGCTGCCGGCACTTTCGAGTCGTGAAATCAGCGGTCGCCAGTGCGGACGAATGGCACCCGTGCTCTCCAGCAGCTCATCGTAGCGAGCGGCGTTGCGGGAGTACGGCGCGGTGACACTGGAACACATGAGGAGAACGAGTGAGTAGTGAATGGTGAGTGGACAAGGCGAGATAGAAGATGGCAATGGTCGACAAAATACCTGGTGCCAAAGGAGAGCGCGAGGCTCTCTTCCCATTCACAACTCACCATTCACTTCTGCCTTAAATCAAGTGTAAACGGAAACTCCTGGCTCATGACCGGCGCCGCGACCTCGATACGACCCGGTGTATGACCGAAGCGGAAGAACCGCGCGAGCCGGCGGCTTTCTGCTTCCAGCGCATTGACCGGGAATGTCGAATGGCTGAGACCCCCCGGATGCACGACGTGATACTGAAACCCGCCCAGCGAGCGATGCATCCAGGTATCCACCAGATCGAAACGCAGCGGCGAATCGATGCCGATGGTCGGATGCAACGCCGACGCCGGCTGCCAGGCGCGGTAACGCACACCCGCCACGAACTCGCCCACCGTCCCGGTCGGTCGCAACGGAATCGACTGCCCATTGCAGGTCATGACGTAGCGGTCCGGCGGCAGGCCCGTGGCCTTCACCTGCAATCGCTCGATCGAGGAATCGACGTAGCGTACCGTACCGCCCGGCGCTCCCTCCTCACCCATGACGTGCCAGGGCTCAAGCGCATGGCGCAGTTCCACCTCGATGCCGTCGACCGCGAAATCGCCATGGCGCGGGAAACGGAATTCGAAATGCGGCGCAAACCAGGCAGGATCGAAGGGGTAGCCGGCCTCACCCAATTCGCCGAGCACGTCGTTGAAATCCTTCTCGACGAAATACGGCAGCATGAAGCGATCGTGCAGCTCCGTGCCCCAGCGAGCCAGTCGTTTCGGTTCGTACGGGGTCTGCCAGAAACGCGCGATCAACGCACGCAACAGCAATTGCTGCGTGAGGCTCATGCGGGCATGCGGCGGCATCTCGAAGGCGCGCAACTCCAGCAGGCCATGGCGTCCGTTCGGGCCATCCGGCGAGTACAGCTTGTCGATGCAGAACTCCGCGCGATGCGTATTGCCGCTGACATCGATCAGCAGGTTGCGCAGGATACGGTCGATCAGCCAGGGCGGGGTGTAACCGCCGGGCGCGGGAATCTGATTGAATGCGACTTCGATTTCGTACAGGGAATCGTTGCGCGCCTCATCCACGCGGGGAGCTTGGCTGGTGGGCCCGATGAACAGCCCCGAGAACAGATACGACAGCGCTGGATGGTTGTGCCAGTACGCGATCAGGCTGCGCAACAGATCGGGGCGCCGCAGAAACGGCGAATCGTTGACATTCGCCCCACCCATCACGAAGTGATTGCCGCCGCCGGTGCCGCTGTGGCGACCGTCGAGCATGAACTTCTCGGCACTCAAGCGGGTCAGCCGCGCAGCTTCATACAGATAGGTCGTACGATCGACCAGTTCAGTCCAGCTGGCGGATGGATGAATGTTCACTTCGATCACGCCCGGATCGGGGGTGACACGGAATGAGTTCAGCCGCGGATCGCTCGGCGGCTCGTAGCCTTCCAGCAGCACCGGCTGCGACTGCGCTGCCGCCACGACTTCGATCGCCGTCACCAGTTCCAGATAGTCCTCGAGCATGCGGGTGGGCGGCATGAAAATATAGAGCACGCCATGGCGCGCCTGCGCACACAGCGCACTGCGCGTGATCCAGCCGGCGGACTCGCCACGCAGCGGCGCGCGTTCGAACTGCTTTGCCGCCGTACCGGGTTTGCCGTTGCTGTCGAAGGCATCGGTCGCCCGCTGACCTGCCGACAGCCTGGCGCCTGGCTCATCCCCACGACTCGTCCTGGCGTCGTCTTCGCTGCGGGCCATGCCTTCGAGCTGCCGGCGAATCTCCGCGTACGGCGCCAGCGGCACGCGCGGCACCGTCGGGTCCGGCGTGTACACGTAGGGATACTCGCCCTTCGTCACCCAGGGTTGCGAATCCAGCGGCAACCGATAGCCGAGCGGCGAATCGCCGGGCACCAGGTAGCAGCGCTCGGCCCGCAGAAACCACGGGCCGGTACTCCAGTCGTCGCCCGGGTCGCGCTTGATCGGCAAGACATGGCCGACGACGCTGTCGAGACCCTCGCTGAACACCCGCATCAGGCGCGCACGCTCGATCGCATCGTCGAGCTTCGAATCGAAGGGATCGACGTTGACCGGCAAGCGTCGCTCGCGCCACAGGTGATAGAACACATCCTCGTACGCGGGAAAGATATAGCGGGTCGACAGGCTCAACTGCTGCGCGACCCCTTCGAGAAAGCGCTGTGCCGCCGCCTCATCGGCACCGCCGTCGCGCGATTCGTCGGCGCACAGATCCGCATGCGTCCAAATCGGCTCGCCATCGCGACGCCAGAAACAGTTCAGCGACCAGCGCGGCAATTGCTCGCCGGGATACCACTTGCCCTGGCCGAAGTGCGCTAGTCCCTGCGCTGCATACTTGTTCTTGAGTTTTTGAAACAGCTCGGCGGCCAGCCGCCGCTTGGTCGGTCCGAGTGCATCGACATTCCATTCCGCCCCGTCGGCATCGTCGGCCGACACGAACGTGGGTTCGCCGCCCATGGTCAGGCGCACGTCGAAGGTACTCAGGTCGGCATCCACGGTCGC
>JAIBJL010000087.1 GCA_020029545.1 Gammaproteobacteria bacterium | reverse complement strand
CAGGCGCGACAGCGATTGCTCGTCGTGCAGGCGGTTGCGACCGTAGCGTTGCTGCCGTCGAGCCGCTTCGGCGGATGTCAGGCCCGCAGGCGAGGTGTCGAGTTGTCGCAGCAGTGCTTTCGCATCGAGGGACCAGTAGGCATCCGCCGAGTTTGTTTCGCGACTGCGTCCAGTTGCTTCCGGCAAGCTCATCGAATGGTCCCAGCCGTGAGCAGTGTCTTGCAGCAGCGGAATCCGAGGTGATAGTTCGCGTGGCTGTGCGGATCCCTGACTCGCGTCCCATGCCAGAACGGCGCTCGCCAGCGACACCAGTCTTCATGAGCACGATAGGTGTCGAAGATGAACCAGCTGCCCTTCATCTCCGTATAGCCCAGCTGCGTGCTTCCGGTGCTCGACATCTGATCCGGGGCCAGCGGCAGGTTCATGTGCTCGGCGGCATTGCCGTTCAGGTCGAAGACACCCAGCGCACTGCGGCAAGCGGGAAAATCCCCGGCAGGATAGGTATTCGAGCCGCAGGCAGACCACTGCCCGCCATTGCATCCGACCGATTTCGCGCTACCCGCGGCGCAGACACCCCGTTCATAGCGCGGACCATAGCTCCAGGTCTTGAAAGGATCCTGCCGCGAATTGTGATACGAGCGCATGGCCGCGATTGCATTCTCTGCGCTCCGGCCCTGTGCCAGGTCGAATCGATAGTCGGGCGGCTGCAGTTCGCCAGCACAGGCGCCCTCCCACTCGTGCGCGTCACAGAGGCGCTTGCCTTCGGCTTCGCAAATCTCGGCAGCCTCCCGCGCCTTGACCCAGACCACTGGATAGGCACAGGGAATATTCGGAAATTCGAATTGATCGATACAGGCTGTCGCCGCTTCCGGCACAGCGGAGTGCGGATCGTAGAGCGGCGCCATGTACCGTCCACCGCAAATCTTTTCGAATTGCGCATTCGAAGACTCGCCGCGCTGTGCCGCTCGGGTTCGACAGTTTTCCGGTGTGTCAGGGTGCTTACTGATGGCGGGATTGCCCTGGCCTGCGTAACCCGAGCGCTGAAAGATCGCTCGTATCCGCTGCATTTGCCCGTCGTCCAGGCTGTGCACGGCTTGCAGTTCGGTGAACAGTCTGGCGTTCTGTTCGCTCAAGGAGGGCTCCGCTGCAAATGCGGCGTTGCTGGCCAGCACAAGCACAGCCGCCGCAAGGCTCGACATCCGGCGCATGAAATTCATTGACGCCCACCCTTGCGTGTCAGATAGAAAAAATCGCGGTCATCGGGAAAGCCCAGGAACCGCGGCGCCAGTGCGTTGCCGCCCTTGCGGTCGACGACCGCCATGCCGTCGATCAAATGCTCTACGGCAATCTGCTCTGCGTCGCGTACGTACACGGCGAGGTAGGTATGTTCGAGCGCGTTCATGTCGAGATGCATGGCATAGCGGCAACCATAAGCCTGGAACACCCGCGCCATGGCCATTGGCGTCGCACTGGAGAAATAGCCATAGAGCAGGAATCGACCGGTATCGCTTTGCTGAAGACACACACCGGCACGGAGCGTTCGCAATCGTTCGTCGCTCGAACCCGACCAGTTGCCGGCACCCCAATTGCTCACCAGCGCACCGGGATACGATCGACGCGTCACCGCATCGAACTCGATCAGCGGCACGCCGTTTTGTCGCGCGAACACGATATCGCGAAGTCGCGCTTCGTCTTCGACTTTCCAGGTCCCCATGTCGACTGTGCCTGCGGAGGTCGCATAGATCGTGGCCAAGCCAGGAACCAGCTTGCTCAGCACCACGCCCTGCTCGATGAAGCCGTAGTGAGAACCGAAGTTCTGCCTCGATAAGTCGCCCGTGCGGAATGCGCCATGCTCCCGCTTGAATCCGCCGGTGAACGTGGCCGCGACGTGGTGGAGCACGGCAGGATTCACCATTCCGTTGGCAACGAGCGGTGCGATCGTGTCTATGCCATCGGGACCGGATAGTCGCTCATCGCGCACTTGCGCCGGAGCGCGCATGGACCAACCCACTCGGGGATGATCCGTGCCGATGGAGAAACCAAGCGCGAACTCACTCAGATCGAAGGCCACGAGATAGTCGAGCGCCTGCGCTTCGACTGCATCCAGCTTGGCGCCTGATTTCGGCGATCCTGCGAGGATGGCAGCGTCAATGGCGCGCGGCTCGATTGCGCTGACGAAAATTCCAGTACCTCCGCGCACTGCGTACCAGCGTCCCAGAATCATTCCCGCGGATGCGTTCACGACCTCGATGCCAAGATGCTGCGCCTCGATGGCCCGATCGGCGTGCTCAGACGCCAGCATCGCCGCAGCGGGATGGCCGAAGGCGGACGCTGAAGCCGCGGCGTCTGCAGCGGTTGCAGCGGGGACGCCGTGCTCGATGAAGGCATCGCGGAACATCTCATTGCGAACGAAACCGACGATCTGCTCGCCCTGCCACACATGGTCACGCAGGAACTGGGTTACGCGCTCCAGGTTCGTGTAGGTGCCGGCAACCCGATTGCGAAGGTATATCCTGCCGTTGCACAGTGGCGCATAGGGAAGTCCGCTGCGACGAGCTCGCACCAGGGGCGAATCGTTCGCATCGTTCCATAGAAGACACTCCAGCCGCTGGCCGTCGAGGTCGATCCGCAAGCCTTGCGGATACGCTGCATCCAGCACGATGCGTTGTCGATCTGGCTGGGCATTTTCCAGGTGATACCATGACATCGCCTCGGAGCTGCTTTCCTGAATCCCCAGCAGATACCATGCGTTCACTGTCGGCTGCAGGTCGATGAGCTCGGCCAGGCCCGACTGACCGTTCTGCCGGCGCCATTGCAGAGTGCTCTCTCGCCTGAATGGCTGCAGCTCGACCACCGTCTTGGGACGAACGGCCTGGTATTCCTGCCACTGGTGCCGTTCGCGTTCTGCGGACTGCCGGTCCTGAGCATGGACCAGGGCGCTTGCCGCGGCGAGCAGCAAGGCGCACCACTTTGCATGAGTTAGAAGAACCATTTCGCGACACTCAGCGCGCCTTTCTTCCAAGGGACTCGATGTGTCACGCCAGTCTTGCCCAGGTACTGCCCACGATGCGCGGTGTACCAATCGTAGTTGCGGATCAACGCGTCGCGATTGGAATACTGCGGCGTCAGTCCGAGGCGGCGCTGCAGACGAGCGATGGAAACATAGCTGTCTTCCGACGCTGACTCGTAAATCCATCGATAAAGAGGCGACAGATGCACTGCCTCGAGCAGCCTCAGCGCGGCTACCGCCGGCCCGATGGGCAAGCCAATCGCATGCTTGCCGTGCCCCGCGCGATCGAGCACGCATTGGATATTGTCGCGCATGGAGCCGAAGACATTCGCGCCGACGTTGAATACATCATTCACCTGATCCCTGGGCAGCATCGCACATCGATAGATCGCCTCGCAGAGATCCTCGACATCGAGGAGCTGAAACCGATTGGCGCCATCGCCCAGCATCGGAAAGTTACGGCCGCTGTAAGCCCATTCGTAGAGCAGCTCGAACGCGCCGAGCCGCTCGGGTCCGACGAAGCTCTTGGGTCGCAGGACCGGAATGCACAGGCGTTCGGTTGCACGAAAGGCGTCGCAGTGCCGTTCGGCCGCGATCTTCGCCTCGCCATAGGGGCCAACCCCTCGCAGCGAATCCTCCTCCACGATGGGGTGATGATCCGGAATGCCGTACACCGACGTGGATGAAATAAATATGAATCGTTGGACGCGCTGCGCCGCCGCTGCGGCATCCAGAAGCAAGCGCGTGCCCTCGACATCCGTTGATTCGATGTCCTTGCGGCGGCTGCGCGGCAAGGCGGCTGCGCAATGGACGACTATATCGATGTCTCGCATGGCTGCTGCATCAGCCGGTGCATCGCGTATGTCCGCACGCATTGCTTCGATGGCGACGCGCTCTGGATACTCGAATGGCGCAATGTCCATAGACCGTACGCTGTGCCCTCGGCCTAGAAGGTAGCGGCACAGGTTGATGCCCAGAAATCCGGCGCCGCCGGTGACGAGAAAGCGCGCCTGTGCCATATCAGGTCGATGGGGCCTAAGTGATCGATTGGACGGTGTATCCGCAAAATCCGTACGTCTATTGGCACGGGCGGTGGTGCAACTTTACGCAACTCGAGCCGCGAACCCTCACCGGACATCCTCGCAGCCGACGCGAGGAAATGCGTAACGAGCCCGCCATGCAGTTCCTGTTTGGCGAATCCTGCTCCACGTAGTGAGCCTTAGCGGCTCACGGATTGCCCTGCTGCCGATTGCCCCGCTGCGCGCTAGGCTGCTGCGTATCATCGGAAGCATCAGTGGGCGAATCCCGCGATGCGCTCGATCTCGCCAGAGCTGGCCTGCGACTCAAGGCCCGCATTGCACCAACCCGTTAGTAGCGGACACAGCCGATCATGCTCAGCGAATTCACTCAGGAACCTCGCGTCGCCTATTTCTCGATGGAGATCGCACTGCGCAGCGAAATGCCCACCTATGCAGGTGGCCTGGGTGTGCTGGCGGGCGACACAATGCGTTCGGCGGCAGATCTGGAACTACCCGTAGTGGCGGTCAGCCTGGTCAGCAGCAAGGGCTATTTCCGGCAGGAGATCGATACGCAGGGCAATCAGGTCGAGCATCCCTGCCCCTGGCAGCCGAGCGAGCGGACACGACCCCTCGGTGCCAAGATCGCGGTGGAGATCGAAGCGCGTGCGGTATGGATCTCCGCCTGGCTGTATGTGATGGAAAGCCATCTCGGAGGGCGCGTTCCGATCCTGTTGCTGGATACCGACCTGCCCGAGAACGCCGCCGAGGATCGCTCAATCAGTCATCAGCTGTACGGTGGCGATGAACTGTATCGCCTCAAGCAGGAGGTCGTGCTCGGCATCGGCGGGGTGCGCATGCTCCACGCACTCGGCTTCGATGTCAGCATGTATCACATGAACGAGGGTCATTCGGCACTGCTCGCCGTCGAACTCCTGCAGCGAAACCGGCGCTCCAGCGCAGATCTGCGTCCGGGCGAGACGCCTTACGACATCCCACGGGTTCGCTCATTGTGCCGGTTCACGACTCACACACCGGTAGAGTCGGGTCACGATCGATTCTCCTATGATCTGGTCCAGCGCGCACTCGGTGGCACGGTCGACTACGCCATCCTGCGCACGCTTGCCGGGCAGGATCGCCTCAACATGACGCGCCTCGCGCTCGAATCGAGCGAGTACGTCAACGGAGTGGCCAAGCGCCACGCCGAAGTATCGAGTCAGATGTTTCCCGGCTACCGCGTGCACGCGGTCACCAACGGCATCCATTCGTATACCTGGGCTGCGGACAGCTTTCGCCAGCTCTACGATCGCCATCTTCCAGGCTGGCACCATGAACCCGAGCTGTTGCTGCGTGCCGAGTGCTGCATTCCCGGCAACGAAGTCCTCGCAGCCCATGCGCAATGCAAACAGGCACTCATTGAGTTCGTCGCGAAGTCGACGGGTGTCATGCTGGCAGCCGATATACCCATCCTCGGATTCTCGCGGCGCATGACGGCTTACAAACGCCCCGACCTGCTGTTCAGCAATCTGGACAAGCTGCGCGCCATCGCTGCGCGGTATCCATTTCAGGTGGTGCTGGCCGGCAAAGCGCATCCACGCGATGAAGCTGGAAAACGCCTGATCCGCGAGTTGCACGACATGATCGCGCGCCTGCGCGGGACCGTGACGATGGCGTATCTGCCTGACTACGACATGCAAACAGGGCTGGCGATGGTCTCCGGGACCGATCTGTGGCTGAATACGCCGCTGCGTCCGCTGGAAGCCTCGGGTACCAGCGGCATGAAGGCCGCCTTGAATGGCGTCCCCAATCTGTCCGTGCTCGATGGTTGGTGGATCGAAGGCTGCATCGAAGGCGTGACCGGCTGGTCGATCGGCAATACGGACAGCACGCACGACGCAGATTCACTATACGACAAGCTGGACAACGTGGTCCTGCCCTTGTTTCACCGCGACCGGGCCGGCTGGACCCGAGTCATGCAAGGCGCGATCAGCAAGAACGCGTCCTACTTCCACAGCCACCGCATGATGCGGCGCTATGGAACCGAATCGTATCTGCGCTGATAACGATCAGTCCTTCCAGAAGCGCTGCATCTCCACGAACGTGAACGAGCCGGACCAAGTCGTCAATACGAACCCGCACAACGCCTGGGTACCTGCCAGGAAGCGGATAGCGCCCACCGGAACGACATCGCCGAGCCCGAGGGTCGTGAAGCACACCGCCGAAAAGTAGACACAGTCGAGCAGGCCGACGGCGTCTGGTCCCACGAGTTCGCCCCGCTGCGGATCTGCAGCCAGGAAATAGTATGAGGCGCCGAACAGCCAGATCTCCACGATGTGGACCGCAAGAATGAAAAAGATCAGCAGGACGACTCGCGGCCGCGGCGCAATGCGGATCAGTTTCAGCGTGCGGGTCATCCATGAGAGTGCTTCATAGTGCAGGCCGACGCACCCGACGACCACGACGAACGTGGTCAGCACGACGATGCCGTATTCTCGGACCATCTACTCTGCCTCTCGGTCACGGAACTCTCTGAGCGCGTTTGTGCGTCAATTCGCACTGCACGCAGGTAACTGCATAGGGAATGGCCTTCAGGCGCGCAGGCGCGATGTCGCGGCCACAGTCTTTGCAGATTCCGAAACTTCCGGCATCAAGCCGCCGTAGCGCTTCATCCACGGCCTGTATTTCCTCCGCGGCGCAGGCGCCGATGGCCTCCAAGGGCTCATCGTTCTGCGTCTCTACTGCCTGTTCAGCAGAGTCCGCTGCCAGCGGCCCCTCCCGCCGGGCCAGGTCGCGATCGATCCGCCCGTAGCGCTCCGCCAGCAAGGCACGTCTTTTCGACAGTTCGGCGCGAATGAGCTGCGCACTGCGATCGTCCATTGTCATAACCGTTCTCCGCTAGCAACTGTTGCCAGAATGGAAAATCGGCGCCGTCGACACCACCGCGAATTCCCCTTAATGCATCGAGGGACTACCGGATCGCGATTTCCGGCGCGGCAGGTAGGCTGCTCCCATCTGCCAATCCTGAGATCGCGACAATGAAGCTCAAGAACGTTTGCACGCTTGATGTGGTCTGCTGCAAGAGCCAATCCAGCATCTTCGAAGCTGCCCGGCTGATGCGCGAGCATCACGTCGGCAACCTGGTCGTGGTCGAAGCTGACGAGGATGAGGGCAATGCCCTGCCCGTCGGCATCATCACCGATCGCGATATCGTCGTCGAAGTCGTGAGCAGAAGCCGCGATCCGCAAGCGACGACGGTCGCAAGCGTAATGAGCACACCCGTTGTGGTCGCCGACGAATCCGAGGACGTTACGGAAGCCGTGGAGCGGATGCAGGCTCACGGCGTGCGACGCATCGTCATCACCGGCGCTCACGGAGCTCTCGCAGGAATTTTCACGATGGACGACCTGTTGCGACTGAATGCCGAACAGGCTGCCGCACCGCTTGCCGTGATGACGAAAGAGCAGAAGCGCGAACATCGGGATCGCCGCGGCTGACCCGCGACGATCGTTGCATCGATCGATTCACGGACGCGCTGGAGCGTCGAGCGTTGATGGCTCCTGCGGCCCGCTGGCGCTGGCGGGCGATCGCGACATGTAGTCAGCAACCGCCTTGAGCGTCGGCTGGAATGGTCGGAAGCGCTTGGCGGGATGCAGTCCTTATCCGTAAGCCCCGAGACACCAACAAAGTCCGGAATCGTGATGGCCATTTCAGTTGCAAGAGCAACCTCTCAACCCGATTCGCTACCGATCGACGGCACGCCGCTGGTCGTCGACCTGGACGATGCTCTGCTGCGAACCGACACACTCGTTGAATCGGTCTTCCTGCTGCTGAAGCATCGACCGCTTGCCCTGCTGTCTCTTCCCTGGAATCTGGCCCGCGGCCGGGCGCAAATGAAACAGGCGCTGGAGCGCCGGGCGCTCGTCTTCATGCATGTCCTGCCCTACCGCGACGAGTTGCTCGCATTTCTTCGCGAACAGAAGTTGAACGGCCGACGTCTGGTCCTTGCGACGGCGGCAGATGAATCGATAGCGGCTCGTGTGGCTGAAGAGCTCAGTATCTTCGAGTTCGTGTTCGCGAGTAACGGCGAGTCCAACCTGCGGGGAATACGCAAGCGCGAATTGCTGGTCGAAAAGTTTGGCGAAAAGGGCTTCGACTACATCGGCGATGACGCAGACATTTCCATCTGGACCGCCGCACGCAACGGCTGGCTGGTCGGACCGAGCGGCAAGAGAAAATCTCAGGTCGCGCATGCAACCCATCTCTTGGGCACGTTCGACAGCGCACCTACGATTGCCACGTATCTGGAACAGCTGCGCCCAAGTCACTGGTTGAAGAACTTCCTGATTTTCTGGCCATGGGTTTGGGTGCATCGATTCCATGACGTCCACTCGCTGGCCCAGAGCCTCACCGCGTTCGTCGCCTTCAGCCTGTGTGCATCGGCAATTTATGTATTGAACGATCTTCTCGATCTGAGCGCCGACCGCATGCATCCCACCAAGAAGGAGCGTCCGCTCGCTTCCGGCCGGCTGCCCCTGATGCATGCACTTGCAATGGTGCCACTGCTGTTCGCAGCAGCGCTGGTGGTCGCGAACGCGCTCCCTACGGCATTCCAGCTCCTCCTCCTGGCGTACGCTACGACAATGCTCCTCTATTCCGTGTGGCTGAAGAGCTTGCCGATAGTCGACGTACTGATACTCGCTGCGGGGTACGCTGCTCGCGTCGCGGCCGGTGCGCTCGCGATACAAGTCGCGGCCTCCCAGTGGCTGGTCGCCTTCAGTGTATGCCTGTTCTTCAGCCTCGCGCTGCTCAAACGTTACGCCGATCTATTGTCGAAGAGGGGCGTGGCACGGGTCCAGGCTGAAATTCGCGGTTACCAGATACACGACCGGGGCTTGATCATGGTTCAAGGCATTGTGAGCGGCTATATAGCCGTGCTGATCCTGGCTCTGTATTCGACCACCACCGCCATACAGAAGCAGCCGCCGGCCATAGCGGGATTGTATTGGTTACTCTGCCTGCTGCTTTTCTACTGGATCAATTACATGTGGCTGGCCGGTCGCCGCGGCCGAATGCACCACGATCCCTTCGCCTTCGCGGCTCACGACCCCAGCAGCCGGTGGATACTGATCGCTGCAACCATAACCATGTTGGCGGCCCGCTGAACCACTCACACTCGATCAGTCGGTACTGGCGATTCTCGCGCGTGTTGTTCTGATCGAGTCCACGCCGCTCGCGAGCCGATCCACGAGCGCCAGTGTTCTGCGCAGCGGACCTTCGCTGTTCAAAGCGGAAGCGAAATCGGCGTCCTCGAGCAGTTCGATGAGCCGCCGGGCTCGGCCATCCACGTAGGCAATCTCACTGACGAGCCGCACCCCGTGACTGTAGTCGGCATACCGTGCACCGTGCACCGTACTCAGCGGCTGTATCGGATCGCCGCCCGGATGCTGCCATCCATAAATAGCGACACGCTCGGGATGCACCCACAGGCGATTCGTCAACACCAAGTCCTTCTTGTGACCCGCGACGAGCACGTCATCGATACGCCCGAGCGCGGCGCGTTGCGCGACGATAAGCGCGTTGTGCCAGAGGTAATAATCCGTGGAACGCATCCAGGCGCCTGCCGGCATCGGCTGCGGTTTCAATTGCAGACGCGCTTGGGCATAGATGGCGTCCACCATCGTCGGCGTCGGCAGCAGGAATCCAAAATGCTTTGCGATCGACAGCGCAGTCGCCAGCCGCATCGGTGCAATCAGGGAATTACCGTCCGGCCCGATGGCAAGGTAGTCCGACAGCACGCATAGCGTGATCTGCGGCGCGGGTTGCCTCGATGTCTTGGCGGTAATTCGAACAGGAAAGACACGGCGCAGCGAGTCCGGAAGGTTTCCGGCCAGCAACTCGGCACGGATCAGCAGCTCACGCTCATCGTCATCCAGCGACGCGGAGGCGCGCACGAACTCAGCAACGGAGTTCGCACCGGCGGGGCGAGGCGGAATATGTTCGAGGAGCAGCGGATCGCACATCGATTCGCGCTCCTTCGCCGCAGCGGAGGATAGCGAAACCCACGACAGGAGAACGGCAAGCACGGCGGAGCGAACGTTTGTCGTCATCGGTGCGGCAACCTGCTGGTGAAATCGCGAACCAGCCCCGCCGCGGCGATGACACCTGACGCCGACGACAGGGTCGCTGTCCGGGGAGAAACTGGCGACTTCCATATGGGATCGGCATTCATACTATTCAATCCGGTATGCGCGGCGGAGGCCATCTGAGTCAGGCCGCTGCTGCAGCAGATTGCCCTGGTGCGCTGCGAGTCGCGCCCGAATTCGCAGTCAGTATCTTGAGCAACGTTCCCCGCTCGACCGTTTCGTCCCGCAGTAGCAATTGCGCAAGCGCCTCGAGTTCCTGCCGATGAGCGACGAGCGTGTCATGGACACGTGCTTCCGCCGCTTTCAGTACGTGCTGCAGTTCCGCATCGATCGCGCGGGCTGTCTCGTTGCTGAACTCGCGGGATCCTCGATAGGCGTCACCGAGATAGTTCGAACCGATCTGCGCCTCGATCACGGCCGGACCGAGCGTGTCGCTCATGCCATAGCGTGTAATCATGTGCCGCACCAGGTCGGTGGCGCGTTGCAAATCGTCCTGCGCTCCGGTCGATATCTCGCCGAACGCAATCTGTTCGGCCACCCGGCCACCGAGGAGTACATCGAGGCGGTCCAGCAGCTCGCTCTGCTTCATCAGATAGCGGTCTTCCGTCGGCAGTTGCTGAGTGAAGCCCAGCGCACCGATGCCTCGCGGAATGATTGAAACCCGCGATACCCTGTCGGTGGTCGTGCGCAGCTCGGCAATGATCGAATGACCTGCTTCGTGATACGCGACGGTCTGCTTTTCCTTGGAGTTCATCACTCGATTCTTCTTTTCGAGGCCGACGACTGCCCGATCGATAGCTGCGTCGAAGTCGACCTTGGCGACTGCAGGTTTATTCTCGCGGGCGGCATGTAGAGCAGCCTCGTTGACTATGTTCGCGAGATCCGCGCCGGCGAACCCTGGTGTTTTGGCCGCAACCGCGGCCAGGTCGACGTCTGCGTCCAACACTAGCTTGCTCGCATGGAGTCGCAGGATACGCTCGCGACCGCGAATGTCGGGACGATCGATGGCGATATGACGATCGAAGCGACCCGGACGCAACAATGCCGGATCCAGGATCTCGGGCCGGTTGGTCGCTGCCATGATGATGACACCTTTGTTGGTGTCGAATCCGTCCATCTCCACCAACAACTGATTCAGCGTCTGCTCCCGCTCTTCGTGGGAGGTAAATCCGTTCACGCCCCGAGCGCGACCAAGTGCATCGAGCTCGTCGATGAAGATGATACAAGGCGCGAGCGACTCGGCCTGCCTGAACAAATCACGTACGCGCGCAGCCCCGACACCGACGAACATCTCGACGAACTCCGAACCGCTGATGAGCAGGAACGGTACGCCGGCCTCGCCTGCGACCGCCTTCGCCAACAGCGTCTTGCCGGTGCCCGGCGCCCCTACGATCAGTACTCCCTTGGGAATATGGCCGCCGAGTTTGCGATAGCGCTCGGGCGTGCGCAGGAAATCGACGATTTCCATCACCTCGGCCTTCGCGTCATCGATTCCTTCGACATCCGCAAACTTGATACCGAGGTTCTTCTGCACCACCACCTTCGCCTTGCTTTTGCCGACCCCGATCAGATCGCCGGCTCCCTTATTGCCGAGGCGGCCCATTGCAAAGAACCACACACCGACGAAGACCACAGCCGGCGCAATCCACGACAGCAGCATGGAAAGCCACGTCGCTTCCACGGCGCCCGAGTAGTGCACCTTGGCACTTTCCAGCTCCTGCATCAGCAGCGGATCCTCGATGCGAACCGTCTGAAACTTGAGCGGCTGATCGGCGCGTCCGTCCGCCAATCTCTTACGAACCGGTTCCGGCAACTGAACCGCTGCCGCAGGCTTGGCGGTTCCTCGGATCGTATGCAGTGCAACCTGCACGTCCACGACGTTACCGGTGCGAATCAACTGCTTGAAGTCGCTGTAGTCGAGTTCGACCACCGCGCCCGCCTGGGCAATCCATACCTGCATGGCAATGGCAAACAGCACCGCTGCCACAATGTACCTGACGGGAGATCGTGAATCCGCGGCCATGGCCATGCCTCATTTGCGGACCTGAGGATCAGGTCGCACTGGTCCTAAGAGACGGCGCTGCTGCCCTGCTTTGTCGCTTCGCTTTGCTGGCAATCCAGCGATGCACGGGCTTCATTTGAGGGATCTCTCGCATGGCCTCGGCGATCGAGTCGCGCACTCGCTTCTTCAGCTGGTTCGCCGGGAGCTTCACCAGGTCACGCGGCAGTTGCGCGCGAATCAGCGCTCGAACCGCCGCAGGCAACCGGTTGCGCAATTCCGCCAAGAGCCGCGGTGTAGCAACCAGAACGACGGCCTTGCAGTTGTGTGAAACGAGAAGATCCTGCAGTGGTTCGCCGATCGCCCTCATCCAGCGCTCCAGGGTCATCTGCTTTGCGCTGGTCTTCGGTTCGTAGGCATGGCGGATATTCGCCGATCCATTCATCACGC
The DNA here is from genome assembly GCA_020029545.1 of Gammaproteobacteria bacterium. Taxonomy (GTDB): domain Bacteria; phylum Pseudomonadota; class Gammaproteobacteria; order Steroidobacterales; family Steroidobacteraceae; genus Steroidobacter. The sequence continues at coordinate 770 of JAIBJL010000087.1, read as the reverse complement.
GTCCAGGCCGGTCGCTGATGAGATCCCGTTCATGCAGCATAGCGCCGCGATTCTGGAAGACTGCCAGTTCGTTCAGCACGGCAGCGTTCACTCCGGATTCGAACACACGAAGACGCTTCTGATCGGCGACGAGAACGTGAATCATGACCACTCCTTCTAAGGATGTCTGGATCAAGGTTTGAATTGAAGTCATAGCCAGTGTAGTGCCAGTGCGACGCGCCGTATTTCGTTGCGGCAAGGATCAATTCGGACCGCTCAGTCCGTCGTCCACCAGTCGATGAATTCCTGCTGGTCGATCAGTCCGTCCTTGTTCGCGTCCACTTCGTGAAATCCCTGTCGAAGCTCAGAAGCGTTCATGCCCGCGTCGAGTCCCTGTAGCAGTTCGCAGAACTCATCGAAGTCGATGCGACCGTCGACATTGCGATCGGCGTGCTTGAATTCGCGCCTGATTTCGGCGACGGTCGCCGGAGTGCGCGCAGCTTTCTCACCGGAGAGTGCGTTGTTCACTGCCTGCTCCCGGCGCCGGCTGGCACGTACCTCACGACGGAAATCGAATCGTCGGCGGCCGCCGAGTGCGACCAGAAGGTCAACACGGCGATCAGCAGCAATCCGAGCGCCAGTATCCACAAAAGATGAGCTGCCTTCGGCGTGTGCGGTAGAGCGCGCCGGAAGGGTTGAGGATGTAACCTGGCCATTTAATTCTCCTTGGGTACACAGCGGCGTAAAACTACTGCCGATGTAACGATGATCGAACGAATGCCACCGTCGCA
>JAIBJL010000387.1 GCA_020029545.1 Gammaproteobacteria bacterium | reverse complement strand
TTGATGCGTTCGGCGGGTGAGATCACGTCGGTGAGACGGATACCAAATTTCTCATTGACGACGACGACCTCGCCGTGTGCGACCAGCGTGCCATTGACGAATACATCGAGCGGCTCGCCCGCCGCGCGATCCAGCTCTACGACGGAACCCTGGTTCAATTGCAGCAGGTTGCGAATCGGAATGCGCGTGCGGCCGACTTCCATCGACAGCGTGACCGGCACATCGAGAATCACGTCGATGTTGACCTCGCGATTGTTGGTGCTGCTGGCCGGCTGCTGCTTTTCCTGCAGATCGGCGAACGCCGCGGCCTGGGCGGCTTCGGACAACATATTGCTCGTCATAGTGGAAACATCCGTCTGCGTTGCTTGAGTGCGTAGTAAAAGATCGTTACAACTTGCTGGTCAGGAGCCCATCGATCACGCGCGGTTTGAACCGATTCACGCGCTCTTCGATCTGCACCGCCTGCTGTCCGTGCGAAACACCGAAAGTGCCGCGAAATACCGGCACGTCCTCAGCTAAAATCGTAGCGCGCCCGGTGAAATCGCAAGGAATGATGTCGCCCACTTGCATGTCGAGTAGCTGCTGCATGGTCATCCGCGAACGACCGAGCAGGGTCGACAGTTCGACTTCGGCGTCCTCGATTTCTTCCCGCAGCGCCTGCCCCCAACGCTCATCGTGCTCGACCCGATCGCTCGCGACACCGGCGTCCAGCAACTCGCGCATCGGTTCGATCATTGCGTAAGGCATGGTGATATGGACGTCGCCGCCGCCGCCGTCGAGTTCGCAGTGGAAGCTGGTGATCACCACGATTTCCGTCGGGCTGACGATATTCGCGAAGTGCGGATTGATTTCGGAATTGATGTACTCGATGTCCAGCCTCGCCACATGCGACCAGGCTTCCTTGACGCAGGCGAACACATGCTTCAGCAGCATGTGAATGACGCGCGTTTCGGTGGCCGTGAATTCACGACCCTCGATCTTCGCGAACCGTCCGCTGCCGCCAAAGAAATTATCGACCACGGCGAATACGAATTTCGGGTCGAGCACCACCAGACCCGTGCCGCGTAACGGCAATATTTTGACCAGGTTGAGGTTGGTCGGCACGTGTAGCGAGTGCACATATTCGCTGAACTTCTGCATGCGTACCGGCGCAACGGCCACTTCCGGCGCACGCCGCAGCATGTTGAACAATGCCGTACGGAATAGACGCGCGAAACGCTCGTTGATCATTTCCAACGTCGGCATGCGGCCGCGTACGATTCGCACCTGGTTGGTGAAATCGTACTGTCGCGCTTCGCCAGCGGCCGGCACGTCTTCGGTTTTGACCGAGCCGCTGTCGACGCCATGCAATAAGGCGTCGATCTCGTCCTGACTCAATACATCGTTGCCGGACATGGGTTGGAAGAGTGATTGGTTAGTAGTGAGTGGTGATTGGCGAGTGAGTCGTGAGTAGTGAGTCGTGATTGGTCAGAAATTAGTAGCGTGCTTCAGCCTTCCTGCTACTCACGAATCACTATTCACTAATCACCTTTCCTATTGCATCACGAAGCTGGTGAAGAACAAGTCCTCAACCTTCTTCGCGTCGCCGCCTTCGCGCTCGATGATCTTGGCGACGGTATCTTTCGCCTCGCTGCGAAGCTTCTCCTTGCCTTCGCGGGTACTGATCGCTTCGTACGTCTGATTGCCGAACAGCAGCAGCAGATCGTTGCGGATGATCGGGTCGTGCTCCTTGATCTTGTCCGCGGTGGCCGGATCGCGGGTCATGATCTCGAGCGTGATCTGCAAAAAGCGCATCAGGCCCTTGGCTTCGAAGTTCACGACGAACGGCGGATCGAGCTTCACGTAGACCGCAGGTGCCTTGGCCTCGGCGTGCGCCTCGCTCTTCTCGCCCGCTTTCGCGCCTTCAGGCTGCTTGCCGGACATGAAAAAGAACGCCCCTCCACCGACTGCGGCGCAGGCAACGACCGCTGCAATAATGATCAGCGGCAGCTTGCCTTTCTTTTTCGGCACATCGGCATTCGCAGGTGCGGCGGGTGTGGCGGGTGCAGCTTCAGACATGTCGTTTCATCCTTCGTGATTCGCGGTCAACCAAAGCGCGGTGCAGACAAGGTGCGCGACCCAAGTGCGCAACTAGTCGAAGCAAGCTGCGTGCCATGCTTTACGCCACAGACTCAAATCATTGAATCGACAAGACAATAAGGGAATTATCGAATGTGAATTGGCGCACACGCGAACGCGGCGACAGAAAGCTGACGGTGCGAGTGTGATGGGGCGCACAGCATGACCACAATCGCTCCCAAGCCATTGCCAGAGATTTGGCGAATCAAAACACGGGTAAGACTACCCACCTCCGTGGGCGTCAATTTGCCTCCCAGGAACCTTCTCTGTAGGCGGCCGATCAGTGTTCCAGCGAAGCTGTCGGGCTAGCGACGCCGTCAGGCTGAAGCCCGACCTACATGCAATTTGCTGCCTCCGTGTAGGTCGGGTTTTAACCCGACCCATGGCGAAGCTGTCGGGCTGAAGCCCGACCTACATGCCCGACCTACATGCAACAGACTTGCTCAGAACCATCAGGTTCTTGGCAACTGGGCCAGCGGCCACTCGCCTTGGTTATGCGTAAGCGTCCAGCAGTCCAATGCTGCGCGTACTGATGCGCACTTCGCTTTCGAGCGCCGCATCTGACGATGCACCGGGGAATGCCCGGGGCGCAGGCTGCTGATCGCGTGGCGGTTCGCGGAACACGCCGGTATCCCCGAGCGACAAGCCCTGGGAGGCCAACATTTCACGCAGACGTGGCAGCGCATTTTCAATCGCTGCACGCGTATCGGCGTGTGCGGCGCCGAACCACACCGATGCCTTGTCATCGGTAATGGAAATACGGACCTCCAGTGGCCCCAGGTGCTCGGGAGACAGGCGCAGCGACGCCGATTGCTGATTGCGATCGACCATCATGGTCACCCGGCTGCCCAGTTCATCTGCCCAGCGATCCGTTCCGACCGGCGCATGCAGCGTCCGTGCGGCAACTGCCTCGGGGCTCTGGGCACGAACCTGTTGCATTTCGTTGAATGGACTCAGCGAACCGACGCCGTTGGCGGCATCGCCGTCGATCGCGGGCGGCTCCGGCTCGGATGACGCCAGCGTGAGTTCGGTCGTCAGATCACGCAACAAGGCATCGCTGCCGCGGCTGCCGCCGTCCAGACCGAGCATCTCCAGCGGATCGGCACCGGCATCGGAAGCGGTGCTCGGCAACGCCGCCCACGGCAACAGGGTGGGTGGCACAGCCTGCTGGCTAGCCAGCAGCGCTGCCAGCGCTTCGATGTCGTCGCTGTCCTCGGCAGGTGCTTCCGTCGCCGGCAACTTCACCGCAGTCATCGAGGCCGTAGTCGCCCCGCTGCCGGCGACCAGTTGCATGAGCATGCCGACAAAATCGTCGCCGGCAAAATCATCGCCGGACTGTGGCGTAGCCGACGCGGCAGCAGGCGCTGTTGCAGCGACCGGCGCGGCCGGTGCCGGCGCGGGAATAGCGGTTGTGTTCATGGCAGTTCTGACACCTGAAGTTCATTGCCTGCCGATGTTTGCCGGCAGTGGGCTGGTTCGGTACGAATCATTTGAGCAGCTCGTCACGACGCACGCGCTGGCCGCGTTCGTCGGTTTCACGCTGATCGCGTTTGTCGAGCATGCGCTGCTCTTCCGTCTGCCATTGCGTCACTACATGGTCAATCGCCTTGACGCGTCGCGCGGCTTCCTGCCATCGCAGTCGTTCCGCATCGCGTTCGCTCGCGGTGCGCTGCACGACGCCCTGCTGCTGCCGAATTGCCTCGGTCAGGCGCGACAGAAACACCTGGTAGTCGCGCAGATCGGTCGCGGCAATGCCCTTGCCGGCGCGCTGCGCCAGCTGCTGCTCGTACTCGCCGCGGTACCGAATGAGTTCGCTGAGTTTGTTCTGCGCCTCGACGACGCGACGCTCGTGCGCGGCAAGGCTGGTAGCCAGCTTGCGCTCGGTGTCGTCCACCAGCTGTTGCACGGGGGCCAGGCGCTTGGCGCGATTCATGGTGCCCTTTCCCGTGCTGACCACCCCCGTGCTGACCACCGGCACCGCTTCATTGCCATCGCGTCATTGCCATCCAATGCGAACATCAATGCGGCGAACATCAATGCGCTCCTGCATCGCCCATCAGGGTCTGCAGGGCCGCAACGCTGGACCGATAGTCAACGCGCTCCTTGAGATCCTGCTGCAGAAAGCGCTGCATTTGCGGCCAGAGTCCAATCGCGGTATCCACGCGGGGATCGCTACCCTTCTGATAGGCCCCGATCGCGATCAGATCGCGGTTCTGCTGGTACAGGGACAGGTTCTGACGCATGCGACGCGCCAGCACGCTGTGCTCATGCGGCACGATCTCCTGCATGACACGACTGATGGACGCTTCCACGTCGATCGCCGGATATTGGCCCGACTCGGCAATGCGTCGTGACAGTACGATATGACCATCGAGAATCGCGCGGGCCGAATCGGCAATCGGATCCTGCTGGTCGTCGCCTTCGGTCAGCACGGTGTAGAACGCTGTGATCGAGCCGCCACCGCTCTCGCCGTTACCGGCACGTTCGACCAGCTGCGGCAGCTTGGCAAACACGGACGGCGGATAGCCTTTGGTTGCCGGCGCTTCACCGATCGCCAGGCCGATTTCACGTTGCGCCTGCGCAAAGCGCGTCAACGAATCCATGATCAGCAACACGCTTTTGCCCTGCTCGCGAAAGTATTCGGCAATGGCGGTCGACAGCCACGCGCCGTGCAAGCGCATCAGCGGCGGATTGTCCGCCGGTGTCGCCACCACCACCGCACGCCGGCGACCTTCGGGCCCGAGAATCCGCTCGACGAATTCTTTCACTTCGCGGCCGCGTTCGCCGATC
>JAIBJL010000386.1 GCA_020029545.1 Gammaproteobacteria bacterium | reverse complement strand
CCTTCACCTGACAGCAGTCGTTCGCCAATGGCAGCTTGTCGGACCGATTATGGATCCTCGCGACCCATAGCTGGCGCAACATGCGCGATGATCTGAAGCGCATCCAGCTGGCGCAATTGTTGAGCCCCGACGGCACCGTCTGGCAGGTTACCGAACCCCCCGGCGGAGGCCTCTAACCGATTGAAATTACTTCAGAGCAAGCTGCCTGCGCCAGTCCTGAAGCCCCTCTAAGGCCTGAATACGTACCCATTTCGGGCACCGCCCGGAAACCCCGTCCGACGCCACTTCCCGCCGATATGTCGCTAGCAAGGTTTAAACCCGGGTATTTGGCAGCCGAGCAGCACTTGCCCAAGGATTCGCCTTGACGCATCAATCGCACGCCGGCCTTCACACCTGCGCAGGGTGTTGCCGCGCGCCCTTGAGCTGTGCCTCGTCGCACCACCACGCATCTTGCGCAATGTGCTCGCCCAGATCGCAGCCAAGCATCTCCAGTAGTTCGTCAGCCACCGCCAACGACCTCGACCGCCAAGACCCAAGCCCCGCACGTGTTTTACTTACAAGCCGGCGGTTTGACCACGAACATGTGCTAAGTCGGGACGATTGGCTCCATACGAATGGGGCAATGCGACATCGGCTAGTCGTGTTCCGGATGACAAGTTTTCCATAGGTCAAGATAGAGTGGCGATGATTCCCGCAATGGTCACCCCGTCAGACGACACCGCACATGTGCGGATCCCCGAGTCCGCGGTGAATGTAGCAACGAGACGCCCTGCGTCCACGTCCCAGGTTTTCAGCGTCCCATCCCAAGAGCCAGACACCGCTCGCTTGCCGTCCGGCGTGAGCGCGACGGCTCCAGCGCGGTGCACGGGACCTTCGAGGGTGCGCAGCTCACACCCGCGCTCCAGGTCCCAGACTCTCAGCCCATTCCGAGGATCGCACGACGCTGCGCGGTTGCCGTATGGCGAGAGTGCGACTGCCGTAATACTGTGGCCGTCGAGCGTGCGAGGTTGGCGCCCGCTGCCCATGTCCCAGAATTCCAGCGTCCTGATGCCACCCAACACCGCGTGCATGCCGTCGGCCGTAAGCGCGACCGCGTTGATTGGTGACACATGGGGACTGCTAAGCTGATACCCGCGCTGAATGTCCCAAGCAAGTACTCTATCGAAAGAGCACGACACCGCGCATTTGCCATCGGCGGAAATCGCGACCCCGAGGACTGAGCACACGTGGTCTGTGAGCGTGCGAAGCTCACGCCCGCTTTGTACGTCCCAGACCTTCAGCGTCGTATCCTCCGAGGCCGATACCGCGCGCTTGCCGTCGGCCGTGAGTGCGATCGCATTGACGGCGGCCGCGTGACCTTTCGGCTTGCAAGGCTGGAACCCGCTTTGTACGTCCCAGACCTTCAGCGTCCCATCGTCAGAGCCGGACACCGCGCGCTTACCGTCGGCCGTGAGTGCGATCGCGAAGACCAGGGACCCGTGCCCTTCGAGCGTGCGTAGCTCGCGCCCGCTTTGTACGTCCCAGACCTTCAGCGTCCAATCGTCAGAGCCGGACACCGCGCGCTTGCCGTCCGGCGTGAGGGCGACCGCTTCGACGCACCATGCGTGGCCTTCCAGCGTGCGCAGGTCGCGCGCGCTCTCGACGTCCCAGACCTTCAGCGTCGTATCCTCCGAACCCGATATTGCGCGCTTGCCGTCCGGCGTAAGCGCGACCGCATACACCGGGTTCTCGTGGCCTTCAAACGTACGAAGCTCGCTTCCGCTCTTTAAATCCCAGACCTTCAGCGTTGTATCCTCCGAAGCCGATATTGCGCGCTTGCCGTCCGGCGTAAGCGCGACCGCATACACCGCGTCCTCGTGGCCTTGAAATCCGCCCACCTCGCGCCCGCTCTCGACGTCCCAGACTTTCAACGTCCCATCCCAAGAGCCCGACACCGCACCCTTTCCGTCCAACGTGAGCGCAACTGCGGCGATGATTCCTGTATGGCCTTCGAGCGTGCGAAGCTCGCGGCCGCTTTGCACGTCCCAGACTTTGAGCGTCATATCGCGAGAGCCCGACACCACACACCTCCCGTCGGGCGTGACCGCAACTGCGGTGACGCGGTCAGCATGACCGTCTAGAGTTTGAAGCTCCAGCCCGCTCTCTATGTCCCAGACCTTCAGCGTCCGATCGTCAGAGCCGGACACCGCGCGCTTGCCGTCGGCTGCGAGCGAGACCGCATTGACGGCGCCCGCGTGCCCTGCGAGCGTGTGAAGCAGCGGTCCACCAGGCTGCGTCAAACTCGGCCGAAGCGGCCTCAACCACGGCCCTCGGGCCGTCAGCGCCCGATCGAGGATCTGTTTGCGCAGCACCTTTTCGCGTTCCGGAATTCGGGCGAGAAGCTGCCCGGCCATTTCCGACTTGTTCCTGCTCAGGACGTGCGCCGACATGCGAAGCGCACCTCGGAGTAATTCTGCCTGCGGATCACTGCGGACATGCTCATACTCAGCCACCAGCGCATTGATGTCGGTGGCATCGATTTTTGCGCGCAACCAGTCCAAGTCGAGCAGCAATCGCCGCAGCCGAGGCTCCTCTTTGGCTTGGATGCAATGCCACCCGAACCAGCGCCACGCGTAGTCATGTGGCAAGTGATACGGATCGCTCCATGTATCGACGAGCCTTCGATGCACCGTAGACGGTTCAGTTACGTTGGCCAAGCTCGCTCCCAGCGCGCGGCGGATCATGTCATGCAGGTGGACTAGGTCGGATTCGCGATCCCACCGAAGGAGGCTGAGGTTGTGCATAGGCCTGACTGCCTCTTCTTCAACATCGAATCGGTCCATTGCCCATAGCTCCGCCAGCACCCGCACCGGAATCGGCAGATCCTCCGGAAAGGACGACAGTTCGCCTGCCTTTCCGGCCAAGCCGGCAATCATCCCTTCCGCGAATTCCAACCCCACCTCAACAGATTTCGCCACCGCGGTGCTTCGTGCGTTCGCATCGCGCCGGTCGAAGCCGAGCACCCCGCGTCGTTCGAAGATCGTCGTCACGCGGTCGATGCACTCGGCGAAGCCTGTTCGGTTCTTGTGTTCTTCGAGTAGCCGCGCATTAGCGAGGTCAAGGAGGAGAGGCCAGTAGCCCAGCCGCTCAGCCAACTCGGAAAGCGCCTCCCCAGTGGCATCATCAACAGGCAGGTTGCGCCCAAGCAAGGCGGCCGCTTCAGCCGGCCCCATTTCATCCACAGAAATCTCGCGCCAGCCCGTCTCGCCTGTCTGCTCGATCAGATTCTGGATACGACTCGTCACCAGGAGCCGTAGGCCTGTGAGACGCAGGAAAGGCGCGAGATCCTCCGCACGCCACGCGTCGTCCACGACGAACAGGCAGGGCCGTCCCGCAAGCGCCTTCACGAGCATCTCCCCAATGGCGTCAGCGCCGACTACGGTGGCCGGGCTTCCCGTCGCTGCGACATGAAGATCCCCCAGCTTTTGTGCAAGGTCCGGCTTCTCGCCGAGCGCGGCCCAGAGCATCCCTCCGGGAAACGCTTTGACGACTTCGCTGCGTTGGCATGCGTCGATCGCGAGCGTGGTCTTTCCAAAGCCGCCCGCCCCCAGCACGAGCGTGTGTACGCCTGGAACGGCAGAGCCGTCGCCAATGAGTGATTCGACCAAAGCTGTTGTTAAACCAGATCTCTGCACGAACCCGGGCGGTCGTGGCGGGACATTGTAAGGTCTGCCACTGAGCCCGCTTCGCATGATCGAGGCCAGGACGTGCCCGGCAAGTTCCTGTGGTGTGCGGAAGAAACTCGCCATCTTCTCGGTGCCGAGTTCCTGCCGAAATACATTCAGCTTCGTCCCGCGCTCGCCCGCGCCCGTTACTTCGTCCTTAAAGCAGTCTGGCCATTGCGCGTTGGTATCCGGATGAGCGAAGAAGAGGAGCTTGCGCAGGTTGTTCCTTTCTGCCTGACGGTACTCTAACTCCGTGATCGACTTCCCGTCCGGGTTATCGTGGTCGGCAGGGGGCTCATAGCCGTAGCGCCAAGCGTAGATTCCGACGTAGATGTCAGACTGCTGCACATCACGCAGGCAATGGTCGACCGGACGCTCATCGGTCGCGGTGTAGGCTTCCATTCGGGCGACATCCAGGCCGGCCTCTTCGAGAATATCGAACACAGCGCGCCGGTATTCCTTCAGGTCTTCGAAGGTCGACGAAAGATAGACCCGGAGTCGTTTCACGATCCACGGCTCCATATTGAATGCGATGTTCTGGATGCACCCTGATTGTTCAATGTACCGCACATCGTAAGCCGCGGACTACAAGTTCAGTTGCAGGGATTGGCGAGCAACCCCATTCTAACCAGTCGAAGACCAGATGAAGCAAGGGGCCGACCAGCGGCAGCTCCATATTGTCCTCGCGGATTCCTGTTCTCTCCGGTGCTTGCGGTCACTCGGGTCACTGGGTTCGGAGACAAATCGATGGCGGACTTTGGCCGAAGCCGATTAGCCAGAAGTTTCGTCCAAAGCGGTCGTAGAACGAAAACGGAACACGACGATGAACGGCCCCTTCGGCCGAGTTGTGTGAATTGGCCTTCCGGCGGGTTCCGAGGTACAGCAGTCGCTCGGATGGCTGCTTACCGGAATCATCGAGCGGCGGCTGTTGGCCGGTAGGTTGAGGTCGCCAACGGCCGCTTCGTAGAACTCCAGTTCGCAGAACATGGATTCGGCGGACGGCAGCTATGGAGAAAGCTGACTGGCCGAAATGGGTCGCAAGTTGCCAGCGGCGTGATAGGAGAGCCGCCGTTCGCGTTGGCTGACACGCCAGTGTCGGGCTACACGCTTACCCTCGATCGCTGCCTCGGTTTTGCGCAGCTCCGCATCGTCGGCGCCGGCTGGACTTTTCGGCTCTGCAGCCGGCGTTTCTCCACAGGCTTGTGCACAGAAACGGTGGATAACTTTATGCCGCCGCGCCGCCTGTCATGCGCGCGCCTTGACTCTTGCGCGTCTGGCGAAATCGGTCTGGCGAGGCGCTTGACGGGACAGAACATGCAGAGTAACTTTTCTGCGTTTCTTGCTGTACGCAGTCTAGTCCCACTAGCACTGCGGTGACCAGTCAGCCCCTGTAACTGGTACGGCCGAAAGGCTTGGGGTTCTCTCAGCAGCAACCACCCGAACGGGAAGATTCCACTTCCCGGCCGGGACGTGCGGTCTCCCGTTTTTCTTTTCTGAACAGGAGAGCACGATGAAACCCCACACGCAACGCTCCGACCGAGTCGATAGCCAGGCAAAGAAGGCGTTTGTTCGCGATCGCGCGCACAGCGATGCCGGATTTGCGCTACGGCTCGCCAAAGCCATCGCTAAGGAGCCGGCGCTGCTCGACGGCAGCGCGAAAGTGGTGGCCGCTCTGGCGCAACACGAAGAGGCGGCCAGCGTACTCGAGGTGCTTTTCGCAACGTATGGGAGACGCTATCCGGCGTCGCGCCGGGCGTTTATCGAAGCCCGGTTCCGGTTGCTGTTGGGCAGCTAGGATCGGCGGGAAGATCGAGGACGCTCAGTCCTCGATCTTCATGCCTGCGATGGCACGCCTGTACAGGCGCTCCTCGGGATCGTCCTCGCAAAAGTCCGCGATGCCGTG
>JAIBJL010000385.1 GCA_020029545.1 Gammaproteobacteria bacterium | reverse complement strand
TTGCGCAGGTCGGATGCAATCTTGGCAATGAGCTTATTCGGTGCCACGCCCACCGAGGCTGTCAGCCCCGTGCGCTTGTGAATAAGGTGCTTGATCTGCGATGCGATGGATTGCGCCGGGCCCAGCGCAGTGAGGCTGGCAGTGACATCGAGAAAGGCTTCGTCGAGCGACAGGCCTTCGACCAGCGGCGTGAACTCGCGGAACGTGCAAAAGACGATATCGGAAACCTGCTGGTACCGCTCGAAGCGCGGCTGGACGCAGATCGCATGCGGGCAACGACGCAGCGCTTCGCGCATCGGCATCGCCGAACGCACGCCGAACTTGCGAACCTCGTAACTCGCTGCAGCGACCACACCGCGGCCCTGCGTGCCACCGACGATCACCGGCTTCCCTCGCAGTTCGGGATGGTCGAACTGCTCCACCGACGCGTAGAACGCGTCCATGTCGATGTGGAGAATTGAACGTTCCACGTTCAATTCAGGCGACGGTCAACGGGCGACGGGCCACGGTCAGAGCGCGAAGGTGGCATCGTGTTTCTCTGGCCGTAGCCCGTAGCCCGTAGCCCGCTCACTTGACGGTGATCGTAATCACTTTCGACATCACGGCCGGATCGTGCGGCTGGTGCAGATGATCGCCCAGCACGAGTTGCAGCGTGTGCTTGCCGGGCTTGAGATCGACCGAAGCTTCGGTCTGTCCCTTGCCGAAATGAACGTGATTGGCGTCGGCGGGGATCGGCGCGTCCAGGGCGGGTGCCTTGGCATCGATGATCAGATGATGATGGCCGGTGTTGTCGAAGGCGATCCCGGCGGGCGCGACGCCCATGCCTTTGAGTCCGAACTTGACGCTGACCGGGCTGCTGACCGTCTCACCATCTTTCGGTGAGATGAAGTACACCTCGGCGCCCGCCGGCGACGGTGTGCGCTTCATCTGGCCAACGGCGACGGCACTCAGCAGTGCGGCGCAGCTTGCAATTCCAATGATCAATGCGGATTTCTTCATAGTGCTCTCTTGATGAGTGAGGGTTGTCGTTGGCAATAAAGCGATATCGACGAGCGTAAGTTCACGCGCTCACGATCCGCACCGGGCGTTCTTCGTGCGCGACCAGGCCCGCGGCCAGATCTGCAGTCGTGAAGTCATCGACGTTGACCAGATCCATGACACGTCGATCGTAATCGCGCAGCACCGCGGCTTCCGTTTCCGACAGAATACCGGCGGACAGCGCCTGCTGTATCTGGCCTGGCAGGTCGAGCGCGCTCACTCGACCGGTCTTGACGCCTTCGACGCACACGCGTTTCTCCAGCGGTTCGGCGGTGTCGGCCAGCACCAGCGCCTCGTGCAGCAGGCCGAGCGGGTTGGTCGGCTCGACGGTTCGGTAGACACCGTGGGTGACCCGATCGCGCGTCGTCGAAGTTTTCAGGATTGCGTTGACGATGTGCTGGCCCAGCGGGTCGCTCGGTGCATGGTAAGTCTGGCCTCGCGGGAAAATGAATACCCGCATGAACGCGGCCAGAAAGCGATTCGGGAAGTTGCGCAGGAAGCTGTGCAATTGCTCCTGAGCCTTGTATAGCAGGCTGCGACAGGCCCACTCGACCAGGGGCAGATCCTCTTCCGGCTGGCCTTGATTGTCGTAGTGCTTGAGCACCATCGAGGCCAGGTACATGCAGGACAACACATCGCCAAGCCGGGCCGACAGGCTCTCTTTCTTTTTCAGATAACCACCCAGCGATAACATCGCCACGTCGGTCGCGAATGCGAACGATGCACTGAAACGGTTGATGTGCTGGAAGTAGCGCAGCGTCGAGCCGGTTTCCGGCACGCGCGAAAAACGCGCGAGGGTCAGTGCCATCACCAGCGAACGCACGGCATTGCTGATGGCGAATCCCATGTGGCTGAACAATGCAGCATCGAAGTCTTTCACGCCGCGGCGCTTGTCCTTGTCGCGAGCAGCTTCCATTTCCTTGAGTACGAACGGGTGGCAGCGGATGGCGCCTTGCCCGAAGATGATCAGACTACGCGTTAGCAGATTCGCGCCTTCCACGGTGATCGCCACCGGTACCATTTCATAGCCGCGACCGAGATAGTTCTTCGGCCCAAGGCAGATGCCTTTGCCGCCATGGATGTCCATCGCGTCGTTTGCGACGCTACGTCCGAATTCGGTCAGGTGATATTTGAGCATGGCGGCCGGCACCGACGGCTTTTCGCCGCCATCGATGGCGCCGGCGGTCACCGAGCGCGCCGCATCCATGATGTAGGTGTGGCCGGTCATGCGGGCCAGCACTTCCGCGACCCCCTCGAAGTTGCCGATCGACGTGCTGAACTGACGACGAATGCGCGCATACGCGCCCGTCGAAAACACCGCCGCCTTGGAAGCACCCGTGGCGCTTGAGGGCAGTGAGATGCAGCGGCCGACCGATAATTGCTCGACCAGCATGCGCCAGCCTTGCCCCGCCATTTTCACACCGCCGATCAGGACGTCGAGCGGGACGAACACATCCTTGCCCTGGATGGGGCCGTTTTGGAACGGATTGTTGACCGGGAAATGTCGCCTGCCGATGGTGATGCCCGCGGTGTGGCGCGGAATCAATGCGCAGGTGATGCCGTATTCCTTGCGTCCTTCCCCCAGCAGGTTATCCGGGTCGAACAGTTTGAAAGCCAGGCCGATGACGGTCGCGATCGGTGCGAGCGTGATGTAGCGTTTGGAGAAATTCAGCTTCACGCCGACGATCTCGCGCCCGTCGAACAGGCCCTTGCAGACAACCCCGGTGTCGGGAATCGATCCAGCGTCGGAACCTGCGCGCGGCCCCGTCAGTGCGAAGCAGGGCACTTCTTCGCCGCGCGCCAGCCGGGGCAGGTAGTAGGCCTTCTGTTCTTCGGTGCCGTAGTGAAGCAGCAGTTCGGCCGGCCCGAGGGAGTTGGGTACAGCCACGGTCGACGCCACGACACCCGAGCGGCTCGACAGCTTCACCAGCACGCAGGAGTGTGCGTAGGCGGAAAACTCCAGACCGCCATACTTCTTCGGGATGATCATCGCGAAGAAGCCCTTGTGCTTGATGTAGTCCCACAGCTGTGGCGGCAGGTCGGCACGACGGTGGGTGATGTCCCAGTCGTCGATCTGACGACACAGCTCCTCGCACGGACCATCGATGAAAGCCTGCTCCTCGGCCGACAGGCGCGGGGCTGTTGCTGACATCAGCTTGTCCCAGTTCGGGCCACCGGTGAACAGCTCCCCGTCCCACCACACCGTACCGGCTTCAAGCGCGTCCTTTTCCGTCTGCGACATCGACGGCAGCATGCGTCGATAAGTCCGCAGGAACGGCCGGCTGATGAAGCGGATGCGCAAGGAGTCGAGATTGAGCAGCACCAGTCCCGCCAGCACCGCCCACAGTACGATCAGCCAGGTGAAGCTGCCGTCCCCGCCCCAGGTATAGGCCAGCAGCGCGATGCCGTAGATTGCGGTGGCGATGCGCAAGGAGACGCGTTGATAAGCGAGAATCAACCCGCCGACGATGAACAGTGCAACCCAGAGAACGCTGCTCATGAGGACCTCGAGGACGGCCAGCTGGCTACAGGTAAGCTGGCGAACTGGCCAGAATGGACCCAATCAGACTGCCGGATCGAAAGGAATTCCCTACATCCGGACCGCGTTGACTTGAGGAGACACTAGCCTGCGGGATGGGATGCGGCAAGTGGCGGAAAGTGGCGGACGATCAAGGCAGACCGAACACGTTTCCAGAAAGACGTACCAACAAAAACGGCGCCACTGCAGTCGCGGCGCCGTTCGTTTGACTTGCGGACCGATAGCCCGCCGGCCGATGGGTTCCTGCGTCAGATGAGGTCCTTCACGCCATCGCGCTCTTCCAGCAATTCCTTGAGCGTAGCATCCATGCGCTGACGGCTGAAATCATTGACTGCCAGGCCCTGCACGATCTGGTAATCGCCGTTCTTTACTGTTACCGGGTAGCCATAGATGACGCCGGCAGGAATGCCATAGCTGCCGTCGGAGGGCACGCCCATGCTCACCCAATCACCTTCGGGAGTGCCCTTCACCCAGTCGCGGATGTGGTCGATCGCGGCCGACGCTGCCGAAGCGGCCGATGATTGACCGCGTGCCTTGATGATCGCCGCACCGCGCTGCTGCACCACCGGAATAAATGTCTCGGCGTACCACTTCTGGTCCACCAGCGACAGTGCCGGCTTGCCATCGACGGTCGCCGAATGCAGGTCGGGATACTGGGTTGCCGAGTGGTTGCCCCAGATCGTGACTTTCTTGACCTTCGTGGAATGCGAACCGGTCTTCTCGGCCAGCTGCGACAGCGCGCGATTGTGATCGAGGCGCACCATGGCGGTGAAATTGCGCTGATTCAGCCCCGGTGCGTTGCGTTGAGCAATCAACGAATTGGTGTTCGCCGGATTGCCGACGACCAGCACGCGTACATTGCGGTCGGCCACGGCGTCCAGCGCCTTGCCCTGCGCCGAGAAAATCTGTGCATTCGCCAGCAACAGGTCCTTGCGCTCCATGCCGGGGCCGCGTGGGCGAGCGCCGACGAGCAACGCGACGTTGCAATCCTTGAATGCCACCTTGGCATCGTCGGTGGCGACGATCTTGTTCAATGTCGGGAATGCGCAATCGTTAAGTTCCATGACCACACCCTGCAGCGCGGCCAATGCCGGCGTGATTTCCAGCAGGTGCAGGTTGATCGGCTGATCCGGGCCGAGCATCTGTCCGGACGCGACACGGAAGGCGAGGGCATAGCCGATCTGACCGGCCGCGCCGGTGATCGCCACATTCACAGGACTCTTCATGGACTTCGGTTCTCCAGGTAACGGGCAGCGGAAAGCGGCGCGAATTCTAGCAGCTGCTGCCACGGTGGCGGCGGGCTGGCGACGATAGGCTGATTTGCGCAGCTGCTGGCCACC
>JAIBJL010000384.1 GCA_020029545.1 Gammaproteobacteria bacterium | reverse complement strand
CGCAGTCCTTGTTCCAGCAACTGCAAGGCCTCCTCGATCAGACCTTCGCGCGCCGCCGCTTCCCATGCACGCCCGTACAACACTTCATCCGCGCTGCGCGTAATGCGGAAGTTGACATTGGAGGCTTCCAGCTCACCGAGGGTAGCGATCAGCTGCTGGGTCGCGGCGGGCGACTCTTTGCGATGGTCGTGCGCGGTGTCACGTATTTCGCTCTGAATGCGGGTCAGTTCGCGCGACATCTTCAGCTTGTCTTCCGCCAGCTCGCGAGCGCGCCGCGGAGCGATCGAACCGCGACGACCATTCGTCTGCTGTGCTGCGTTCAACGCCTGGTGCAGTTCGGATTCGATGTCACGTTGCGAGTCGGTGAGTTGCCCCGCACGTTGGGCTAGACGTTCCACTGTCTCGGCCAGCCCTTGTTCCGGTGGCCGCTCCATCTGTTTCAACGCCTGGCGCAGCTTGCGGCTCGCCTCGGTCGCCGACTGATTGCCGGAAGCCGTATCGTTGGCTGCCTGTCGATCCGCGCCAGCGTCGCTCTGTGCATTCGCGGCACGCATCTCATCGAGCGCCTTGGTGAGCGACTGGAGTGTGTTCGCCAAGCGTTCGCGCTCCCGCTCGCGTTCGGCACCGTCTTGTTGTGGCTTTGTCGGTTGCTCGTCACTCGATTCCCCCGCAGCCTCGCCGTCGGCTTGGGCCCCATCGGTTTGGGCCCCATCGGCTTGGGCCCAAGACTGGCGGGAAGACTGGCGGGAGGACTGGCGGTTCGATCCGCGACCCTGGGGCGCACCGCCCTGCTGTTCACGCGACAGCTCCGCCAATCGACGCTTCAGGTCTTCTGCTTCGCGCCGTAATTGCTCCTGCCGCCAGCGTTGATCCTGCGGCGGGATGGCCTTGCGCTCGGCCTGCTGCGCCAGCTTCTCCTGACGTTCGGCCAGCTCCTTGAGTTTGCGAATCGCCTCGTCCAGTTCCTGTTGCCGGCCGGCCTGCGACAGCTGCGATTCAGTCTCGTACTGGTTCTTCTGCAAATCCATTTCCAGTTCGAACATTTCGCTGAAATTGCGCGCCGCCTCGCCGCCGCCATTGCTCGCCGACTCCTGCTGCATCGAGACTTGCACCTCGCGGAACGCCGACTCGGCGCGCAACAGCTGCTGTAATGCCTGCTGTTCGACCGGCACTGCCTGATCGAGCTTGAAGTTCTTCAGGTGCTCGGCAGCGGGGTCCATCACAGCCGCGGCGCTTTCCATGCTCTCGACAAAAGCTTTGACATGCTGATCCTGATCGAGCGGCACACGCGCACGCATGCGTTCTGCGACGGTGCGTGCCTGCTGCGCCAGCGTGGTCTGCAGCTCGGACAGCATCACCGCGTTCTCTTGCAGTTGCTTGGGTGTGCGTGGCGGCGAGCCTTCGGCACGATTGTCCGAGCGCTGCAGATTCCAGGTCGCCAGCAGGATCTCCTTCTGGCGCTCGGAAATCGCGCCCTGCTCCTCGCCGCCGCCACCACCGCCACCGGCGGAGTTCTGAATGAAGCGTCGCTCGAATGGCTGCACCTGGACCATGAACAGATCGGTCTGCACCTGCTTGCTGCGGTCCTTTGCCACGGCGTAGTACGACACCAGGTCGCCGGGCGCGAGTTGGGCGGGCAGCTTGGCATCTGCGCCCAACTCCTCCAGTCGCAGCATCGATTCGCTGTTGATCTCGCGCTGGCCCGCGTCGAGATTCATCGACTGCCACTTGCCGCCATTGACGGCGTAGCGCAGTTCCACATCCTGCAGGCGAAAGTCGTCGCGGGCCTGCACACGCACCGGGACCTCTTCGATACTCGTCGCGCGCCAGTCGCGTCCGGGCTTGAGGATCTCGATGCTGGGTTTCTCGTCGGCCACGACTTCGATCTGGTAGTCCTCGGTCAGCGGCACGAAATCGTCCAGCACTTTCGCGCCGACAAAATAGTTACCCGGTTTGCCGACCGTGAGACTGCCCGTTGCCGTGTTGCCCGCGCCATCGATCTGGGTGGCCTCACCGTTGACGATGAGGGCCGGCGCTTGCAGCGGTGCATCGGCCAACACCTCAACTTTAACCTGGGTCGCCGCTACGGCGCGGATGTCGCGCTGTACTTCATCGGTGACGGACTGCAGGCCGGTCCATTGCGGATAGACATACGTCAGGCGTACTTTTTCGATCTTCGGCAGATCCGCGACACCCACCCTGTGCTCGGAACTGCGGGCAGTGTCGGCGGCTACGTAGTAATGCAGCGGCCCGCGCAACGCGTATAGCTTGAACGCCCACGCCTCGCTGCCATCACGCTGCAGCTGCGACTGCATCGGTGCCCGTTGCCAGGTCTGTTCCCCGTCGAAGCGCACATACACGGCGGCATTCTCCGGTGCAAATCCCTGCATGGTCGCGACGATGGACAGGTCGCTGTTACGACGCACCGTGGTATCGCCGGGTTTGACCCGGATGAGCCGCTCGGGAATGACGTTGCGCGGCACTTGCGCACCCAGCAACAAATGCCGACTGCCGTAACCCCATTGCGCCGGACCAGCCATCAGCAGCCCCAATACGACGGCGAGCGCAGCCAGCGCCACCAGTGCCGGAATCCATACCTGCTTGCCGACGATGACCGACTCGACCGGCGTCATGCTGGCGACCCGGGCCGCATCTTCGGCGAGCAACTCGGCGAACGCTGTCCGTTCGCCGCGGGCTTCGCGTCGCTGCATGTCCAGATAGGTCTGGATGCGACCCTGCTGCGCCGGCAGGCGGCGCTCGAATTCGCTCGCGCCGTGGGCGCTGTTGAGTTGGCGCAGTGGCCGCCACCACAGCCAGACCGCGACGGCGACGAGCAACGACAACAGCACGATGCGGGCGCCGAGCGCAATCGACGCGGCGAAACCCGTGCGCGACAGCAACACCACACCCACGCAGGTCACCAGCAGCACGGCGACGAATGCCGCCGCAGCGGCACGCGTATAGATCAGAACTCGCAGGCGCGTACGCAGCGCGCGCAGATAAGCGTCGATGCGCTCACGGGCCGGACGACTATCGTGGGTCATGTAACCGCCTTCGCATCGCGCCTGACGATGAGATAGTGATTCGCCACCAGCAGCTCGGCGCCGCACAGCAAGGCGGCGAACACCAGCAACAGATAGCCGAGCGAGCGCTGCTGCTTCGATTGCTCACTGCGTGCCGCTCCGTCGGCGGAATCCGCCGCCGATACCTGCGGTCGCAACGCCAGCCAGCGCTGCAAACTGACAGGCGACATGCGCTCAAGCTGCGATTCGCGTCGATCCGTGTTGACCGCGAGCCACTTCACTCCGGCGTTGCTGCGCACTTCATAGAAGCCGGCCTGCGTCGGTACGAAGCGCTCGGCGCTCGGCGCTGCATCGATCGCCAGCACACGCTTGCCCCGTGGGTCGAATATCTGCCCGCCGGCATCGGCGGTCAATCCGGTGATCACCGGCGCGCCGACCTGGGCTTCCTGGGCCATGGCACGGCGGCCGATCAGGTAGCGCGCCGCATCGGCCAGGAACCGCACAAACAGCGGATGAATCGCGAGGTCGTTCCAATCGCGGTTCAGCGGCGTGGTCAGCAGCAGCACCCGCCCCGAGCCCACCTGGCGTTCAAGCAGCAGCGGCGCGCCGTCGTCCAGCGCGATCAGCACCCGGTCCTGCGGCGCCGGCTGAACCGGCAGATGCCGGAAAAACTGCACGCGATGCCAGTCGCCCGAATCGCGCAGCACCGGGTGGCTGAGCTGCACTTGGGCGACCTGCGCAGGGCCGCGGACGACATCGCCGATCCGCAACCCCGCCAACAGCCGGGTTTGCCGGACTGCCGCGCCGGACGCCAACGTCATCAGTACATTGCCGCCGCCCGCCACATAGTCATCGAGTGCCGTCAGCGCGTCGCTCGACAACGCAGCCGGGTCGGACTCGACGACCAGTGCCGCCTCCTTCAGGCGACGCGCAGTGAGTTCCCGCGCCGGCTGCTGCTGCACGTCGAGTTGCGGCGCGGTGAGCGAAGCGATCGCTGCATTGAAGTACGCCGCAGCCTCATCGCCGCCAGCCGCACGTGCCACCAGCAAGACTCTGGGCCGTGTCTGCTCGACCAGGGCGTACAACCGATCATCTTCCGGCAGCTCATCCGACGGCTCGATACTCAGTGTCAGGCGATGTGCGCCTTGCGTGAGATCGAGTGCCGCGAATGGCACATCCACTTCGCGGGTGCGATTGCCGGCCGCAGCGCCCGGCGCACCTTCGCCTTCGATCCTTGCGGAGGCACTATCCTGAGCGGGAAAGTTGACGGGACGACGCGCGACCTCGTGGTCGTCGATACGCAGGATCGCGGTCTGCGGCAGATTGTCGGTTGCATTCGTCACAATGCGCGCCGTGAGACTGCGCGAGGCGCTGTCGACGTTCAGCTCGCTGACGTAGCTATTCGCCTGAGCCGAACCGCTGACATCGTGAATCTGCAATTGCGTCGCTTCGGGCGGTTGCAGATCGGCAAAGCGCAGCGGGCTGGCCGATTGCTGCATATCCGAAATCAGGTGTAGCTGCGTCGGCAGGCGCGGCGTCGTCAACCAGCTCTCGGCAGTCGTCATCAACTGTCCATAGTCGATGCGTTCGACGCCTGGCCGTAAGCGCTGCAGCGTCGTGCGAATCGCACCGGCGTCGCGCACCGGCACGCGATCGTGCAGCACCTGCATGCGGCGGCCCGAGGCCGCAACCAGCGTCAGCTGATCGCCGGAGCGCGCCGCATCGATGACTGCCTGCGCTTCCTGCAGCGCCCGCGCCCAACGCTGCTCGTACTGCATGGACAGCGATTGATCGATGACGATGGCGTGCAGCCGCGCTCGGGCGGCCGTCACCGACGCATGCTGGGGCGGCAACAAGGGTCCGGCAAATGCCAGCGCGAGCAGGCTGAGAAAGGCAACTCGCAGC
>JAIBJL010000383.1 GCA_020029545.1 Gammaproteobacteria bacterium | reverse complement strand
AGCTGCTGTGTACTTGCCTTGCACCTGCAGCACCGTGGCCTTGGTGAGCCAGGCCTGCGCGTTCGTGGGTTCGAGCTGCAGTGCGCGATCGAGCGCGGTTAGCGAAGCATCGAACCGATGCGAGCTTTGCAGCACCGTCGCCTGCATCACCAGAACCGGCGCGGACGGATTCGGCGCGTGCAGCCAAGGCGCGACCGTGGCCTGCGCGTAAGACGTGAAGCGGGGGTCCGCGGTTGCCCGGCCGATTTTCAGGTAACCCTCAGCCAATTGCAGCGCGGTCGATTGATCTGTCGGGTCCGTGCGCAGCTTTTGGCGTAGCGGCGCCAACTGACGAGTTGCCTCCGCTGCCGGTGCGCGCTCGAGAACGACCGAGTCATTACTCGGGATGTAAGGCTCGGCATGCAACGTGTGCAACGCGCACAACAGCAACGGTGCGATCCGGTGACGCCGTGAGCTGCGCCGAACGCTATACGAACCGATCATCACCGGCCGACCGCTTCATGAGACATCTCCCGCACGGGTATTGCTGGAGTTGACTACGTTGAAGCGCGGCGCGCGGATGCAGGCAACGCAATCAATAAAGCGCCATTGGGAAAGAGTGATCGGGCCCGAGCGACGGCCGGTGTTGCTACACCGGTGCTGTGTGCAGTAGCGGCGCAGAGTACGGAATCGGACCGGTCGGCGCCCCGGTGGGCGAGCCGCCTGCCGGTTCGATACTCACCGCCAGCTTCGATGTGGCTGCCAGGATGCGCAGTTGCTCCGCCGATACCGTCAGTACGGCCGAACCGACCCGCGGCAGCAAGCCGAGTGATACGGGCGCGGCGCCCGAATCAGGCAGCATCCACAGTTCGAACGATTGATTGTCAGCCAGCGGTACCGAGCGCACCGCCTGCACGCGCAGTTCCGCGGTGTCCGGATAGGCGTTCACGACCCAGATGGGCGCGGTGTTGTCGGCAACGATCGCCGTATGCGCAGACTCGATGGCTTGCTTCTCGACCTTCACCTGGACCTGCACTTCCGGTGCACGACTCACGAGCAACGTCCCCAGCACCAACGCAACGGCGGCAATGCCCGCCGCCAGTGCCTGCCAAAGGCGCGAAGGCACCGCGACCGGCATCACCGAACCGGGTGGTGCGATCTGACGCTCGATCCGCGCCCAGACTTCAGGTGGCGGCTGCACCGGTGGCAATTGCATGGACAACCAGAACAAGCGCTGCTCCCAGCGATGCACCGCACGACGCAGCGGAATGTGTCCCGCCATGATGTCTTCAAAGCGGCGCCGCGCGGCCCCACGCATCGTGCCGATCACATAGTCGGCTGCCAGCCGCTCGTTCAGCTCTGCGTTGTCGTATCTCATGAGCCGAGGCAACTCCTGAGCGCCTGAAGTCCACGACGGACCCAGCTCTTGATGGTACCGATCGGCGAACCGATCCGGCCGGCCACTTCCTCATGCGTGAATCCGCCGACGAACGCCAGCCGGATCGCCTGGTTCTGTTGCGGCGTCAGCCGCTGCAGGCACTCCTCCAGACGCTGTGCATCCCCGGACAGACCGGCCTTCTCGACCAGATCCGTGTCTTCGGCCGCCACGGTTTCCTCCAGTATCGGCATCAAGTCGCCGGAGAATTGATCGGACTTCAGGCTGCGACGGATATCCAGCGCCCGATAACGGGCGATGCTTGTCATCCACGCCATGGGGCTGCCGCGCGCCGGCCGATAACTCGATGCTTTGCGCCACACACTCATGAATACTTCCTGCAGGGCCTCCTCCGCCAGATCGCGTCGATGAAGGATACGGAGCAGCACGGAAAATAGTTGCGGTGCAGACTGGTCGTAAAGCGTGCGCAAGGCCGCAGAATCACCGCTGGCGCAGCGCTGCAGCAAAGCCGATCGGGCCTCGTCAATTGTTTCCATGGTACGCAGACAGGTTGTGCATGAATTTCCCCAAGACCGTTCCGTCACTGGAGCCGATTGAGGGGTGCCCCCACGCACACTACGTAGGCAAAGGGGGTTTTGGATTCGCTCCCGCACATTTTTTACGTTATTAACGCCCGATAACGTCGTTAACACCCGCCCAGAACCGTAAATTACTGGCAGCCCTGCGTGCGAACCACCACCGTGTGCCCGCCCTGCGGAGGGGCGCAACAGTGACGAAGGGCGAGACATGGGGGCGAACAGACGGATGGCAGACCGCGTCGGCGGCCTGGGCATGCTTATCATGGTGGCAGGTGCGGGCGCGGCAGAGCCCAAACGCGAGGCCAATGCCCCGGAGGCCGTGATCGTGGAGGGTCGGCGCGAGCGCAGCGCCCTCGTCCTGGATATGCCGGTGGACACGGGATCGCGCTTGGGCGTGAACGCACGCGAGTTGCCGGCCAGCGTTTCGGTGGTATCGCAGGAGTT
The DNA here is from genome assembly GCA_020029545.1 of Gammaproteobacteria bacterium. Taxonomy (GTDB): domain Bacteria; phylum Pseudomonadota; class Gammaproteobacteria; order Steroidobacterales; family Steroidobacteraceae; genus Steroidobacter. The sequence continues at coordinate 6,554 of JAIBJL010000383.1, read as the reverse complement.
GATCCAGCTGCGCGGGGCGCGCACCGCCCTCGAAGCCATCGAGAGCGCCGTGGGCATGACGGGTGGCACCTCAGTGGGTTCCATTCCGAACTATATGTTTCCAAGCTGCCCGACGACACGTTCGAGGCGCGGGCGAACACCGCCATCGGCGACTGGAACTCCTATCGATTCGGGTTGGGGATGGGCGGCCCGACCGGCGTGGACGGGCTGGCCTACAGGGTCGACGTTTCGAATTCCCAGTCCGATGGCTATGTCGACGACAGCGGCTACGACTACACCGGCGCATCGGCGGCACTGCGTTACACCTTGTCGCCGGACACGGCGTTCACCCTGCAAAGCTCGTTCCTCAAGGACAGCGTGAGCAGCTACTACGGCACCCCGCTCGTGTATGACGCCGTCATCGATCAGAACGGGGTGCAGTCCGTGCGCACCGCGAATACCACGACGGACCGGCTCGTGAACGCACGCATCGACGATCGCACGCGCCGGCTCAATTACAACAACATCGACAACTTCTCGCGCGCCGACAACTCGTTCACGCGCTTCATCGCGGACACCCGCTGGTCCGAGAGCTGGACACTGCGCAACGAAGCCTATGCGGCGACTCAGCATCTGGATTGGCGCAACACCGAGAAGACCGTGTGGAATCCGGCCACGCAACTCGTGGATCGCTCCAGCTTCTTCCTGATCTATCGCAACGACCTGCAACTGGGCGATCGACTCGACCTGCGCTGGAAAGGCGCCATCGCGGGACGACCCAACACGTTCGCGGTCGGCGCGCTTTACGATCACAACGATCAGATCCGCAACAGCGGCCAGGTCTATGCAGTTTCGCCCACGCCAGCGAGTGTGCCGCTCGTCGGCTTTGACCGCGGCTTCGGGCCGGACGTCGATACGCAACGTACGGCGCGGATTCTCACCGAGACGGCGGCCCTTTACGTGGAGGATATTTTCGAGCCTTTGGAACGCTGGAAGATTGTCAGCGGACTGCGCTATGAACAGATCGACGTGCGGCGCCGCTCCTACGTGGGCGAGGCGACTTACAGGAAGTCCTACGATCCCGTCACCGGCAGGCTCGGCCTGCTCTTCGAGGCCACGGATTCCGTCAACCTCTATGCGAGCTACAGTCGTGCCGCACAGCCGGTGTCGCAGTTGGTGAGTCTTGGCGTCAGCCAGAACGACTTCAGTCTGCAGAAAGGCATTCAGTACGAGGTGGGCGCCAAGGCCACGCTGGGTGGTGCCGAGTTCACGCTGGCCGTGTTCGATATCGAGAAGCAGGACCTGCTGACCACGGACATTGTCGACGGCAAGAAAATCAGCTCGCAGATCGGATCGCAGGTATCGCAGGGCGCGGAGCTGGCGGTTGCATTCAGCCTGCCGGCTGAATGGCGCATCGATGCGAACCTGGCGTGGACGTGGCAGGCGGAGTACCGGGAATTCTTCGAAAGCTTGAGTGAGAAAGAAGTGATCTCGCGCACGGGCAACACGCCGCCCAATGTGCCCGAGTGGGTGGCCGGCCTGTTCATCGTGAAATCGCTGCGCGACTGGGAATTCACGGCCGGCGCACGCCATGTCAGCGAGCGCCAGGCGAACAACAACAACGGCATTCAGCTCGATGCGTACACTCTTTTCGATGCCAGCGTGGGCTATCGCTGGAACAACGCGGAAGTGGTGCTGCGTGGCCGCAATCTCAGTGACGAGCAATACGCCGAATGGGCGTCGGGCGGCGGCCTGATGGTCAAGCTCGCCGACCCGCGCACGGCCGAGTTGAACTTGAACTACTCGTTCTAGCGCCGTGAGCTGGAAACGCCCGCTGTTCCTGTTGCATCGCTGGGCCGGCATCGTGCTGTGCCTGTTCTTTGCGCTGTGGTTTGCGAGCGGGATCTTCATGATGTACGTGGAGTTCCCGCAGCTCACCCAACCCGAGCGGCTGACCGGGTCGCAGGCGCTCGATTTCTCGACGGCAACGCTCGGTCCCGGCGAGGCGGTGGCAAGACTGGAACCCGGAGACTTTGCCATCCGGGCAACACCGAGCAGCATCGAATCGGTAGCAGTTCGCGACGGTGGCATCGTGGCCAAATCGGTGCGGCTCGCGATGGTGCTGGAGCGCCCCGCGTATGTGGTGCGGCCTGATAATGATGCGCAGCCTCGCGTAGTGTTCGCCGACGATGGCGAAGTATTGCGCACCGTCACACCGGAGATGGGCGGCGCGGTTGCGACGGCGTTCGTCCGGCGCAGCGGCGGAAACGTGAGCGGCATTGCCTTCGAGGGCACAGTGCACACCGATCAATGGTCGGTATCGGCGGCGCTGAACGATCATCGGCCGCTGCTGCGTTACGCACTCAATGATGAGGATGGAACCCACCTCTACGTGTCGTCGCGCACGGCTGAAGTCGTACGTGACACGCATCGAACAGAGCGCGTGCTCAACTATTTTGGCGCGGTAACGCACTGGCTGTATCCCACGTTCATCCGCAAGTATCCGCTGGTGTGGGAATGGATGGTGGACATCCTGTCCGGTGCCGGCGTGGTGTTGGCCATTTCGGGATTGTGGATCGGCATCCTGCGCTGGAACCGCCGTGCCGCACCGGGCAAGCCGCAGGTACCGTATCGCGGCCTCATGCGCTGGCATTACTTCAGCGGCATCCTTTTCGGCGGGGTCACCGTCACCTGGGTGTTCAGCGGCTTGCTGTCCATGAATCCGTTCAACCTGAATCCGCCGCGGCGGCCGGAAAGCGATCAGCAACTGGTGTATGCCGGCCGAGTCTTGACGCCGACGGATTTCGTCCTGCCGCAAGCAGGGTTGGGACGCGACGCTGTGCAAGCCGAGTTGATCCATTACGGCGGCCAGCCGTTCTACCGCGTCACTCAGCGCGATATGAGCACGCGCCTGGTTCCAGGCAATAGCGAGGCCCACAACCTCCCAAACGCCGCGAGCATGATGAATCGGGCGCCGGAGCTGATGGCCGATGCGAAGCTGCTGGAAGCGACGCTGCTGAACGACTACGACAATTACTACTACTCACGCCACCCGGAACACGGCGAGAAAACCTTGCCGGTGATCCGCGTGCGCTTCGACGACCCACAACACACCTGGTTCCACCTCGATCCCCGCACCGGCCAGATCCTCGATCGCAGCACCCGCACCAACCGCGTCTACCGCTGGCTGTACAACGGTCTGCATTCCTTCGACATCTGGTGGCTGTGGCAGCGCCGTCCACTCTGGGACATCTGCGTGATCGCATTTTCCGCCGGCGGATTGTTCCTGTCGCTGATCGGCGTGGTGATCGGCTGGCGCCGCTTGCGGTACAAGGCGCAGCGGCGCGCGGCGCTGGCAGCTTATGCGCTGGCAGAATAAACGTCGGGAGGCTATCGAATCACCCCGGGAACCGCACACCCGCCGTCGCCGGCTGCCACGGTGCATACTTCTGCATCACGCGCTCGAATAGCGTTGCAGTAACGAATCGCTGCAGCCAACGCTGCAATGCCAGCCACGACTGCTCGGCAAACCACGTCTCATCCGTGCTCGCAAACTGGCGGACGAACGGCGCGATCGCCATGTCGGCAAGCGCACAGCGCGTGCCGAACAGCCATCCGTCCCGGACCAGCTGCGCGTTCAGTTCCTGAAGAAATTCCGCCGCGGCAGCGCGATGCAGTTCGCGATCGACCCGGTAGCGATCCGGATATTTGTAGCGGTCGAGATGCGGTTTGAACTCGGTCTCGCAACGTTGAATTAATGCCAGCATCAGCGCCTCATCGCCGTACTTCGGCGATAACCAGCGATCGGGATCGTTACGTCGCAGTGCCCACAGCATGATGTCGAGGCTTTCATCGATGACACGATCGCCGTCGATGAGCACCGGAACAGTGGCCTTCGCTGAAGCGTCCCGCAGGGCCTGCGGCTTATCGCGCAATACGATTTCGCGCAGCTCGCAAGTCTGTCCGCTCACTGCCAGTGCCAGACGCGCACGCATCGCGTAAGGACAGCGGCGAAAGGAATATAGAATCGGCCACGCGGACATACACGCTTTGTGAATCTGCACCCGAAAGTCGGGGGAAGGACATTGTGGCCTGATTAACATACCGATTGCGACGCAGGCTACCCATGGAGTCGAATTCATCGAGCCGGCGCCGTGGTGCGGGCATCATCATCGCTCATCGTTACCGGTCGAGAGGTTGGGAGTCCGCCATGTACGAGTCGCGCCACGCGCCGCTGTTACCGTTCGGCAGGTTTCTCGGACGCATGCTGATCCACGCAGCCGTTGCAATGAGCATGATGGGCACATCATTGCTCGCGGGCATGGCCGGCTACATGCATTTCGAGCGACTCGAACCACGCGATGCGTTTCTGAACGCCGCCATGCTGCTGGGCGGCATGGGGCCGATCAAAACGGACCTGAGTTCAGCAGGCAAAGTCTTCGCCGGCTGCTATGCCCTGTATTGCGGCCTGTTCTTCATCGCCATCGTCAGTGTGCTGCTGGCGCCACTGCTGCACCGGCTGATGCACAAGCTGCATTGGGACGACAAAGCAGGTAGATGACACCGGACCCGGAACAGAGGGATCTGGCATCGCGTCTAATGAGTGACATGAGGTCGAGCAACCACCAGCACGCACAGACTCAACGAATATCTGGATGCTTTGACAGATATAGCGGGTATCCCGATACCGCAGCTCGGTATGATTGAGTCGAGCAGCCAGTCGCTAAAACAAGCAAGGAAGCGCGCCAAGCGTAGGTCCGTGACAAAGATTAAAACCGACGCGCTCGTGTCGGTCGAGCACATCACTCAATCGATCCTCGTCCTGCGCAGCCAGCGCGTGCTGCTCGACTCACTCGCACCGAAGTCGAGACCTTGAACCGGTCGCAATTTGCGACCGGTTCCCAGAAGCACCGCGATCCGCGCTATCCGCCCTACGCCTTCACCGAGCACGGCGCCATCATGGCCGCTACCATCCTCAACAGCCCGCGCGCCATCGAGATGAGCGTCTACGTGGTGCGCGCCTTCGTGCAATTGCGCGATCTGCTCGCCTCCAATCGAGAGCTTGCGCAGAAGTTCGCGGAGCTGGAGCGCAAGGTTTCCACGCATGACCAGGCGATCGTCGGCATCCTCAAAGCGATCCGCGAACTCATGAACCCGCCGCAGACCGAGAAGCGGCCCATCGGATTTGTCGAGCTGCAGGAGAAGAAATGAAGGCGCCAGATCCGAACATATGAACACTGGCACCGAAGATCGCGAGTCGTCGCTACGAGAAAACATTCAACGATATTATCCGCCTCAATTGCCCCGATCCCCCGACCCGGCACGGATCACGCCAACATAGCACAGGCACGGACTCACTCCGCTTCCGTTCGGTCGGACCCTCTCAGCCGTGTTGCACTTCGTGGACCCAGGGCTGCTCCTGACGCGATTAGAGAACCGATCAGCGCGAACGTGCCAAGCCCACCGATTATCGGTACCAGCAATGAACCGACGAAAACACAGCTTAAAAAGAAAGGCCATTTTTTCCCAATTGCGCGCTCGAGCCGAGGTCCGACTATCGCGGCGACTATGAACACAATGCCTGCCACGAATGGGACAGCAAACGTTGTCCACCACAACTTCGATTGAGTTTGGCTCGATAGATAAACGCCCAGATGAAATTGATCGATATCCATCCCAATGAACTCAGCAAACGCCGCAATCAAAGCGATTACAAAGCCATCCAGCGCTATCAGCCAATAACCCAGTCTTCCGCGCACGCTGTTATCTCCGATCACTTATCAAGGTAGGTTCCAAGCTGACCTCCCAGTTCACCAGCTACTCCACCTGCCGGATCTGACGCAAAATTCAGCATGGAGCACGCACTGATCACCGCCTGCACGCATTTGGAGTACGGAACCCGATCGTTACTGAGAGGATCTGCGTGCTTTGGAAATGCACCATGACATTTTTGTATACCATGCAGTGAACAGCCAAGAACAAGACAAGCATAGCCAGCGCCTATGGCTGCGGCTGCGGCTTCGGGACCGCGTCCGCTTGGATCAGCGTGGCGCAATGGATCGCTCAGCGCATATGCGTATGTGTTAAGGCCACCGTAGAGCCCGATTGGATCGCTCTGCACATACCTTCCCGTCGCCGAGTCATAGTCCCTGAAGTAGTTGTAGTGCAGCCCACTCTCTGCATCGTAATACTGGCCCGGAAACCGCAGGTTGTAGCTGAACGCGCCGAGTGATTGCGGATTCTGATTCGGTGCGCCATTGCCGAACGCATCCGAGTCCCATCTCCAACGCAGCTTGTTATCGCTCGGACGCGTGACCTTCCGCGGCGTGTTCAGATGGTCGGCGTGGACATAGAAGACATCCACGCCGCCGGTCTTCGGCCGAATGGTTGCGACTGGCGTGTCGCCCAGCCAAATCGTTTCTTGCACCAGCGCGCCGGTGCTGGAGTACTCACCCAACAGATGACCGGCTTCGTCGTAGACGAACAGGCGCACGGTGCCGCTCTTCTTGATGCGCTGTCCGAGCGCGTTGTACGTGTAGTTCACCGTCGTGCCGCTGGTCGTGGACTTCATGCGG
>JAIBJL010000382.1 GCA_020029545.1 Gammaproteobacteria bacterium | reverse complement strand
AGCGCGTAGATTGCCGCGAGCACCACAATGTTGACTACGAGCTGCATAATCTTCCGAACCGCTCCTCAATAATCAGGTCAGCGGGCAATCGATCGCGTAGAGGGCGCGTGAGCGGATTGGTAGCATTTGCGCAACTAGTGCCGGCTGCATGCAGAGATGGACCGCGCAGCGAAGGCCTTGTGAAGATCGTGCCAGCAAATTCCGAAAGTCACACCTACCTCCCCTTGACGCGATAATTTTGTTCGTATATCGAACATGTGATTGTTTTTTCAACCATAGAGCCGCAATTCCCATGGCTGTCAAGCGCGCTGTTAAGCGAACGACATCATCCGAATCCCACCGTCCTGCCGAAGGTATGGGAGGGTTGGCCAAGGGCCTGGCCATCATCGAAGCGCTTTCGTCGCGCGGCGTACAAAGTGCCGCCGACGCGGCGCGCGCCGCGCAATCGACCCGTGCGGCGGCACGGCGATGCCTGCTGACGCTGGTCGCGCTAGGTTACGTTGAGCGCGTCGGACGAGAATTCAAGCCACTGCCGAAACTGCGCAATCTCGGTCAACCCGGAGGCCTGCGCGACAGGCTCGCCGAGGCGAGCGCAGACATTCTCGCCTATGGCCGCGACAAGCTGAGCGAGTCAGTGTCGCTGGCCGTACTGGAAGGCGAGAACGTCTTGTTCGTTGCGCGTGCGGAGGCCGAGCATATCGTGTCCACCGGCGTACGCATCGGCGCACGGCTTCCCGCCTATTGTTCCGCGACTGGCCGCGTCCTCCTCGGGACGCTCAACGATGCCGAGATCCGCGCGATTATTGGCAGCAAGGCACTTCCTCAACGGACGCCCAAGACGATCGTCAAGCCCGCTTTGATCCTGCAGGAGATCAACCAGAGCCGGGCATCCGGCTTCGCGATCAGCGACGAGGAACTCGAGCTTGGCATGCGCGCGCTAGCGGTGCCTGTGCGCGACACCGATGGCAGGATTGTCGCTGCCCTTAGCGTCAGCGCCTATGCGGCCCGCGTCAACCGAAAACTCTTCTCGACGCAGTTTCTCGACGTCATACGAGACTGCGCCGCACGACTGGAAGAGCGATGCTTCGGCAAGCGCTCCTCGTTCGCAGAAGGCGGGAAATGAGCTCAAGAGCGTCGACGTACGGCGTCTGGTGCCCTGAAGGCGATGGAAGCGCCTACAGGAACACGCTCCCACCGTCGACAGCCAGGGTTTGCCCTGTGACGAACGCCGAGCCGTCACCTGCGAAGTACAGCAGGGCGCCGACGAGGTCCGCAGGCATCTGATCGCGCTGGATCGATCGGCTCGTCCGCCTGACCACATCGCCCATCTTCACCTCCATGCCGCTCGCAAGAACACCGTCGCTTAAAGTGAACCCCGGCGCGATCGCGTTGACCGTGATGCCCTCCCCGCCTAGCTCGCGTGCCAGCGAGCGCGTGAAAGCAACGACTGCCCCTTTGCTCGAGGTATAGTGGAGCATGAAAGGGGCGCCTTTCAATTGCGACGTGGACGCGATGTTCACGATCCGCCCGCCACCTCGCATGCGCAGCGCCGGCAGCGCGGATTTGGCGCAGAGGAACGGCCCCAGCGTGTTGACCTCCATGACCTTCATCCATTCAGCTGGCGAGATCTGGTCGAACGGCTTCAGCGTCAGCGACGTAAAGATGCCGGCGTTGTTGACGAGCACATCCAAACCGCCATACGTGCCGGTCGCAGCTGCGATCATATTGGCCGTATCCTCAACGCTGGTGACGTCGGCCTTGACGCCTACAACGGCAAGGCCCTCGCTCCGCAGTGTTTGCGCGGCCGGTTCGGAGTTTAGCATATCGGCGATCACGACCGAATAGCCGTTCTCAGCCAGAGCACGGCTCAGCACGAGACCGATGCCGCTGGCTCCTCCGGTTACGACCGCCACGCGATCGCTCTTCTTGCTTTCAGACATGAATTCTCCTCAAGAACCTTTCGCCAGCGAGCACAACACCCCCGGGCGACTCGAGCGGCAGCTCTTACATCTGTCGGTCAGGGATCCGCACCACCAGGGTCTCGATATGGCTCGTGACGTTGAGCTGACAGCTAAGACGGCTGCTGTCCCGCCGTTCTGCCGCTGCACTTTCGAGCATCTCATTCTCGACCTCACCGACCGGCGGCAGCAGCTCCGCACCCTCCTCCGCCACATAGACGTGGCAGGTCGCGCACATTGCCGCGCCGCCGCACTCCGCGACGATTCCGTCGACTCCATTACCCACGGCAGTTCGCATTACATTCGCTCCCGCCTCCACCTGAATGGCTTTCCGCTGACCGTCCGGCTCGATATAGACAATCGTCGGCATCACTTACCTTTCCTATCTTTCGCCACCAAACGAAGTGGCAGCGACGAATAGCCACGAACAGTGTTGTTGAAATGCAGTTCGGGCTCGCCGAGCGCTTCAAGCCGCTCGACCTGTGAAGCCAGCGCTTTGAGCACAATCTCGGCTTCCAGCCTCGCGATCATCTGTCCTGCGCAACCATGGATTCCAGTCCCGAACGCGAGGTTGGCAGCTGGCTTGCGGCGCACGTCAAACGTGTCTGCGCTCGACCAATGACTGGAATCGCGGTTCGCCGAAGCGATCAGCACGAGAATCTTCTGGTTCTTGTCGAGTTGCACACCGTCCAACGTTACAGGCCGAGTTGCCGTGCGATAGTACGAATGGAAGGTACTGTCATAGCGCAGCACCTCCTCGATCGCCTGCCGCGCGATGGCAGGATTGTCCCTGACGATCGCCCACTGATGCGGATGGCGTGCAAAACAGACCAGCGCGTTCCCCAGCGTAAAAATCGTGGTATCGAGCCCGGCCGACAGCATCGTCCGAACCAGCATCCCCGCTTCCTCATGCGTGATCTCGCCGGCATCGGCGGCGGCATAAAGCTCCGCGCCGAAGCTGCCCTTGCTCAGGTTCTCGCGCTGGCAGACCTCGGTGATCCAGGCGATCGACGGGCCAAGCCTTGCTAGACATTCCCGGAAGCGGTCATTTTGCGGTCCGAACGCATTGAATACCATGTCTCCATAAGGAAGCAGGTGCTCGCGCCCGTCCGGCGGCAGGCCGACTGCGTCGGCGAACACCTTCAAGGGATACGCCTCGGCAAGATCCCTGACACCGTCGCAAACTTCCCGAGACACCAGGCGCGATACCATCGCGTGCGCCTCCTGCTCGAACCGCTCGCGAAGCTTATTAAGCGACCGCGGCGAGAGAATGCGGGAGAACACCTTGCGGGTGCGCGAATGCTCTGGAGGATCGACCTCAAGGATGATGCTGGGCTTCCGCCACGGCGTCTCGGTATGGAAATTGGTGAGACCGACACCGGCGCTCGAACAGAAAGACTCATGGTCGGTCAGGACGCGGATGACGGAGCCGTAGCTGCCGACAGCGTAGGTTCCGTACTTCTGCATCCAGACGATCGGGCCGGCCTCACGCAGCTCCTGATAGTAGGGATAAGGGTTCGACATTACTTCATCGGAGTAAGGATCGAACGTGATCACCGGCACGCCCGGTGGCAGTTGGTCGGGCCGCGCCTTGCCGATCTCGTAATCAACCTGCGACATCGTTTCCTCCTTTCGTTCCCCATCCGCGTCGTTTTCGGTGGGAGGGCTGAGCGCCCCACCAAACCAGCGCCGCGTCGATGAGACCGCTTGCCTTCGAAGGCAGCTATCGACCACACCTTTCAGCAACGCGCAGTTCGTTCGCTATACGAACGTTGGCCGTTATACGGCTTTCGATTTACAATCCTACTCTTGGGGTGTCAACGCTCTGTCGTCCACACATCGCGGGACAAGGGGTTGATCATGGCCATCTTGTTGCAAGACGGTGATCTGCCGCTCCACCGCAACAGCGCAGCAACCAGGCATCTCTCGTGCGCAACGTTCGAAATCCGCGCGAGACTCACATGATCGGCTCTGAGGCGGCTGCGCACAGTTCGCCAAGGCAGCCGTCCAGCAACAGCCTTTGCGCCTTCGGCAACAACCGACCTTCTCGATCGAACAGACTCTCCGACGTTCCTAGCTCGAGATGTTGCGTGATAACCCGCGCGCCCAGTTCGCTAAGCAATTGCTGAAGCGCCGGTAGCCCACGTATTCCCCCAACACCTCGCGCCGAAGTTCCGCACAGTGCAACGGCCATGCCCTGGAATGGCGTGCAGCGATTCGGATCACTCCGACGCAACCAACCGATCGCATTCTTCAGTACGGCCGAATAAGCGCCGGTGTACTCATCGGAAGTCATGAAGACGCCAGTGACGCCATCAAAGGCTCCCCTAAGACGCATGACCTCGTCCTCGCGACTATCCTCGAGTGTTTTCTCAAGGTTTGGCAGATCGAACTGCATAAGATCGAGACCAACAGCATCAATCCGATATCCGAACGACTGCTTTGCGATCATGGCAGCAGCCCCCGCCAGTTTCCAATTGGCGGAACCGACGCGACTGCTGCCAGACAGAAAGAGCAATTTTATCAAGGTCTATCCTCTCCGTGATGAAAGGCGGACTGCCATCGAAGTGACGATGCCGCATGCGCGAACAATGCAAACGACCCATGCCCGCTCGCCCTTCAGGAAGTCCCGAACCTTGACACTACAGGACCCCGCTTGTAAATCGAAAGCCGTATAACGACCGACGTTCGAATACCGCACACAGCCGGAGATTAAGATGAACGAGCACGCTCGTTTCGAGTCGAGCCAGCCTGAATGGCCGAAGGACGAAGGGGTCCGGCGGATCCCCTACTGGACCTTCAAGGACAAGGATCTGTACGAGCGAGAGAAGCGGAAACTCTTCGACGGCCCGACGTGGAATTTCCTGTGCCTTGAAGTCGAGCTGCAGATACCTGGAGATTTTGTCGCGGTGCAGGTGGGCGAAACGCCGGTAATCGTCACCCGCGACCGCGACGGCGAGATCTACGCCTTTGAGAACCGCTGCTCACATCGCGGATCG
>JAIBJL010000086.1 GCA_020029545.1 Gammaproteobacteria bacterium | reverse complement strand
CGAGCAAGTCAGTGTCGGGATGCTTGCGGTGACGCTCGCCGTGGTGGCCTGTGTAGTGGGAGCGAAGAGGTTGGCGGCGTAGCCGCCGGTCAACTGACGTTTGCTTGTCCCCTTCGGACAGCTCACTGTTCGCTTCCGTTCTCATCAGCACGTGAATACTTTCACTGTGTGACTTGCGACAGCGGCATCGATGCCGGGGCGATGCAGCGGATGTATCAACGCATCCGTTAATGGAAAAGCGTCTACTGGCCGCTGATCAGCGTGCCCTCGGCGTTGAACACGAATTCGACCGCGTTCTTTTTGGCCTTGTCTTTGCTGTTCTGGACAGCAGTCGCCGGAATCGCGCCGCTGGTATTGCCCACTACGCCGCAATCCAGACACATGCCAGTCAAATGTGCCGACCGCTCGTAGGAGTAGTGATCACTGCCGGCCTCGTCCTTCTCGACCCTTTGCGGCAAGCCGATTCTGTTCACCACCTCGGTGCGGGTCGTCTTGCCAACCTCGAAGAGGTGCGACCCCACGTCGGGCTTGACTCCGATCGACCCGGTGGAGCATCCCACCAGCACGGCTGTCACCACCAGAGCGGTGCCGATGCGCTTCATGGTGTTCATGTGGAAGTCCTCAGGCCGAGAATCTTGCCAACCGTTGCATTGGGCGGGTCGCTGAAGCGTGCGCGGATATGCTTCTCTACCTGCGAGCGGAATCCCGCGAGATTGTCCTTTTCGAGGAAGTCTTTGCCAGTCTTTTGAGCAGCTCGTATTCCTGCTTCTTGGTCGAGACCGGCCGCGGCATTAGTGATTCCTTCACGTCAAGACTCTGTATCGCGATGGGAGCACGCACATCGTGTTGGAATCGCTGGACCTGACGCCAGCGCATCGCGGCGCAGGAGCATCGAATAATCGTACCTGTCGGATCAGTCGCCACCGTCGCATCACGTAGCGATGAACTGAGCACGGTGGCTCAAGCGGGTGTTCGGGATCGAAGAGCGCCGCGCCCGCTGATTGACGCGGCGGGCAGGGCAGTGCTGCCCGCGGCTGACAGGCAAACCATGGTTGATAGGTCGAACTCAGCAGCGTGAGGGTTCGATCCTTGAAGGCTATGCTCGAGAGCCCTGTTGATCGCTGCCAGCCATCTGCAGTCGTCTGCGATCGGCCGTTCCGCGAATCCACTCGGATGGAACAGGCGGTTTGAATTTCCTACCCGCGCGACGCAGTCGGCCTTCGCGAAGCGGCTCAGCCGCTGAGCCAGTGCCCCGATACCTGCATCACATCGAACTCTGCCGCGCCGCTCTCGGCGTCGATGCCACGTAGTTTGATCCGCATGAAGTCCAGCGTGTCGCCGCGCTCGTGATAGTGATAAATCGCAGTGCGCGGCTCATCGCGGCCGGCTCGCGGCAGGATGAATTCGTTGTGACCCAGCTCCTGAACCTGCGGACCGCAGCTGACCTGTGTGCCGCCATAAGTAACTACGATGTGTGCCGTCGGTACGGCGTCGCGCTGGCCGAGGTCCTTGAGCGTCACGCGGAACCGCGGCACGGGACTACCGCGATTTTCAATGATATCGACATGTTCGCCAGGCAGCAGGCGCGCAAGCTTGCGCACGCGATCCACGCGCTGATTTTCGGCGACACGCACCGTGGGCGCGTCGTGGTAAAGGATCTTGCCGGCATTGCTAGCCGGTGGCTGGCGTTGCAGCACCGCCACTTGCGACTGGCGCTGACGGCGCATATAGGTCGCCGCTGCAATCAGTCCGCCGGCCAGTGCAATGACGAGACACAACAGTCTCGGCAAGTCGGTCATGAGGGTGCTGGTGAGTTCCATCAACGAAACTGTCGGTAGTCAAAACGCTCGCATCTTCGATAAGGTTAGCGGCGCCTGGCGACATTCATTCACCGACGCGGTGTGAACCAGTTGGCAAGGTGTGGAAAAACATTCGACAAGAGCCGCGTGCAGGGCGCGAGCCGACATCCTGAATCAGAGATACTTTTACACGCTATCGCCCGGGCCGGCCGTTGTCGGGATCACATTTTCTGCAACTATTCGTGCGGTCGTTCACTCAACGTCGCTCCGCGATGACAAGCCAGCGTCATCTGGCAAACGCGTCAGGCCGGATGCGAAGCGGCATCGCGCACCAGCAGGTGCTCGGCGAAATACTTCTGCATTCTCACCAGCAACAGACGCGCGCGTTCCACCAAAGTGCGGTCCTGTCCGAGAATGAGCTGGAACGACAGACCGTACATCGCTGCAACGTGCAGGTAGACCAGATCCTGCGTTGCCATCTCATCCGCCACGCCCAGCTCATCGGCGAGGCGTCTTGCCGCTTCCAGTTGCAACTGTTCGACGTGCGTCATGAAACTGCCGGCACGCGCGCGCAAGTCGCGATCTGCCAGCGTCGCCATGGTGATTGCCATCAACGCCATGGAGTCGGGCTGGTTCTGTACCTGCCAGGCCACTTCGGCGGAAGCAAAGAATCGTTCTCGCGGTGCCAGACCTTCGAGCCGTTCGGCACGGGCACGATTCTGGTTTTCCAGCACATGGTCGGCGACTGCCACCAGCAGATCCATCCGTGTCGGAAACTGATGCAGCATGGCACCCCGGCTGACGCCTGCCATCTGCGACACACGGGTGGTCGTGGTGGCGGCGTAGCCATCGCTGGAAAGTATTTCTATCGCAGCGGTAAGGAGTTTCGCGCGGGTCGTGGCGCTGCGCTCGACATTGGTACGGCGCACGACCTGCTTCTTGCGGCGGCGCTGTTTGCGTTTGCGGACAAGCTTTGACATGCGTGCAAGGGCTGGGAGGTTCGAGCCCTGCCATTATGCAGTAAGCGGCCGGGCAGAACCCGCCCGGTCCTGCGCAGCGTGCTGCGGCCGTTCAAGCGCTTTGCACAGCCGACTCGCCGTCGCGTAGGGTTGATCGGTAGCCGCAAAGTGCGCGGGTCGCCAGCGTCGCTGCAAAAGTCATGGCAAGTCGTTTTCCACAACCTGCTAGAGTTTCCTGCCCATCGCAGAATCGGGAGCTTCAATGGATATCGTCGATCGCCGATTGCTGAGGGCATGCGTAATCGCGGCAATTTGCCTCGCGGGCTGCAAGCGGCCCGAACCCTCGGTGGCGCCGCAGGGCAGCGCGTCCGCGGCACCCTCCGTGGTCAGTGCCGACAGCAAGACGGCCGCCTCCCAGATCACACCGGAATATTTGCGCGATCAGATCACCCGTTTCTCGGCCGATGAGTTCGAGGGCCGCGGTCCGGCAACGCCAGCCGATGAGAAGTCACGCGCCTATCTCGTCCAGCAACTGCAGCAGATCGGTTTCGAACCGGGTGGGACCGACCAGGGCTGGCAACAATCTTTCGATGTGGTCGGAGCCACCTCGAAAATGCCGGCGCAATGGACCTTCAAGCACGGCGGCAAGTCGGTCTCGTTCAAATGGTGGGATCAGTACATCGGCTCGACCGGCGTACAGCAGGATCATGTGTCCTTCAAGAATGCCGAGGTCGTGTTCGTCGGTTACGGCATCCAGGCGCCGGAGTTCGGCTGGGACGATTTCAAGGGGCAGGATCTCAAGGGCAAGGTGCTGCTGATGTTGAACAACGATCCGGACTGGGATCCGGCACTGTTCGCGGGCAACACGCGCTTGTACTACGGCCGTTGGGTCTACAAATACGAAAGTGCGGCGCGACAGGGTGCGGTGGGCGCCATCATCATTCATACCACTGCCTCCGCGGGCTATCCGTTCCAGGTCGTGCAAACTTCCTGGAGTGGCGAGCAGGTCGAGCTGCCGGCAGAAAACGAGCCACGCGTGCAACTCAAATCCTGGCTGACCGAAGACGCGGCACAGCAGCTGGTCGCCTTGTCGGGGAACACGTTGGAGAAACTGGTCGAGTCGGCAAAGTCGAAAGACTTCACGCCGGTGTCGTTGGGGGTGACGACCTCGATGGATTTCAAAACATCGCTCAAGCGATCGACGACAGCGAATGTGTACGGTGTGCTCAAAGGCAGCGACCCGGTGCTTGCCAGCGAGTATGTGATCTACACCGCGCATCACGACCATCTCGGCGTCGGTGCCCCCGATGCGAATGGCGACAAGATCTACAACGGCGCGCTGGACAATGCCTCGGGTGTCGCTGCGGTGCTGGCGATCGGCAAGGCATACAAGGCGCTGCCGACGCCGCCGAAGCGCTCGATCATGCTGTTGTTTGTCGCGGCGGAAGAGCAGGGCCTGCTGGGCTCGAACTATTTCGCGACCCATCCGACGATGGCTGCCGGCAAGATGGCGGCGGACATCAACTACGATTCCTGCAATATCTGGGGACGTACCAAAGATGTCAGTTACGTCGGCAAGGGCAAGTCTTCGCTCGATGCGGTCATGGATGCGGTTGCGGCAACCCAAGGTCGGGTCGTCACGGCCGATCAGTTCCCGGATCGCGGCAGATTCTATCGCTCGGATCAGTTCAACTTCGCGAAAGCCGGTGTGCCCGCGCTGTATGTGAAGCCCGGGACCGACTTCATCGGCAAGCCTGTCGGCTGGGGTGCGCAGCAGCAGAAGGACTACGAAGCGCACTCCTACCATCAGCCGTCGGATGAGATTACACCGCAGTGGAATTTCGATGGCATGGTTGAAGATGCGCAGCTCGGATTCTGGGTAGGCGTGGCAGTGGCGAATGCAGCGTCGATGCCGACCTGGGTTCCCGGGGATGAGTTCGAAGCGGCGCGCCAGTCCGCACTGGCGGCGGTCAAACCCGCAGCACTTCCATGATGACCTGGCGCGCATGCCGGGCTGCTAGGATGGGAATCAAGATGAACGACGCCATTCTGCATCACTATCCGGCTTCGCCCCTGCGCCGAGAAAGTGTGCGTGGCACCCGGCTTCAACGGCTTGTCGTGAGGGCTTAGCGTCGTGTCCACGGTGCCGTTCATGACCGCGCAGCGCGTGCTTGTAATGCTGTTCGCGTATACGACCGGATTGAGCTTCGCACTGACTTACCTGGCATCGCGCGGCCTGACCGAAACGCCGGCAATGCGCGTCGCCTCTTCGTTCGTGGTCTCGCTATTGGTTTTCGTGTGGTACTGGCTGGACAGCCGGGCGCGTCTGTTCCGACGTACGCCATGGTTGAATGTCTGCGTCATTGCCATCGCTTTTATCGCAATCCCCTACTATCTGTTTCGCAGTCGTCCGCCCGGACAACGGGCGCGAGCCTTCGGCAATCTCTGCGGTGTCGTGGCGCTGTTGATCGTTTCAATGATCATCGGCGGTCTGCCGGCCGCCTTGCTGTAAATTGCAATCGTCCATCCAGGCATAGAGGCTCGGCGGTGCTTCGCAGCGAAGCATCGCTTCCGCTTCGTCGAGCGGGTGTCCATGGATGGGCGCCCTGGGCTTGCGCGGAGCAGGACTGCGCAGTGCAATACCCGAGTCGCTGTTTCCTACGAGGGCTGCTGATCCATGTACCTGCCTACTGATACCGAAGAACGTGATGTCAGTGTGCTGCACGCATTGATTCGCAGCCATCCGCTCGGCGCGTGGGTCACCAACGGCCCTTCGGGATTGATCGCGAATCACATTCCCTTTCTGCTGCGCGTCGCAGGCGACACGGCGACACTCGTTGGACACGTCGCTCGTGCCAATCCGGTGTGGCAATCGTTCTCGACCAGTGAACCATCGCTCGTGATGTTTCAAGGGCCTGAGGCCTACATCTCGCCGTCCTGGTATCCGAGTAAACAGGCTCACGGCAAAGTCGTGCCGACCTGGAACTACGCCGTCGTTCACGCGCGGGGCATGCCGCGGGCGATCGAGGACATTGACTGGCTGCTGCAGCACGTCACGCAGCTCAGCGCCACGCATGAAGCAACGCAAACCGTGCCCTGGAAAGTTGCCGACGCACCCATGGACTATATCGATAAGATGCGGCGTGCCATTGTCGGCATCGAAATTCCGATTGCGACCTTGGTGGGCAAATGGAAAACCAGCAGGAATCGCTCGATTTCCGATCGATTAGGCGTCGTGGCAGGCCTGCAATCCCGCGCTGCAGACTCGGCTAGTGCGATGGCATCGCTGATAGCCTCCGGGCTGTCGCATACGAAACCTCCACAGGCATAGCAGCGACTCGCCGCACTATTGTGGCAGGCGGCTTCGCAGTCCGGGTGCTCAGCCGCGTAGGTAGTCATTCAGTTGCACGTTGCCCATGACGCGATCGAGAAATCCGAAACTCGGTCCGGGGATGTCATTCTCATGGAGCATTGCCGCACCTCAGCTCTCCTTCTGGCCGTAGCCTGTAGCCCGTTGTCGGTAGCCTCTCCTGTCTCAAAACCAATTGAAATTGAAACTGACGCTGATGCGTTCGCTCTGCAGGCGGTTCGGTGGCACTTCATGTCGCAGCCAGCTCTCGAACAGCACCAGTTTGCCGGCCTCTGCGGGGATGACCACCCAGGGACGGTGTTGTGGGCTGCAATCGGCGCGTCGCGGTGGCGCCGCCATGAAGCGATCGAGTCGAGGGTCCTCGAACTTCAAACCCGGCGTACCTTTCGGTGTCTGCACATAGTAAGTGCCGCTGATCGTCGACAGCGGATGCAGATGCAGGCCGTGCACGACGCTGTGCGGCATGATGTTCACCCAGCAATCCGTCATGCTCAGCGAGCGTCCAGTCAGGTCGAATTCCAGCGACCGCGCGTAAGCCCGCACGTGCCGTTGCAGCTTGCGTTCGAGGGCGGCGAACGTCGGCGACAGCTGGTGCATGCGCGACGCGGAATTGTACGAGGTGTAGCCGCCCGGATAGTTCCTGGCTGACCAGCGCCGGCCCGCTTCGTCGTCGTGCCGTAGCTGCTGACATTCGCGCAGCAGACGCCGATTGAACGTGCGCCAGGCGGACGCCTGCAGGCGCGCCTGATAGATGAGTGTGGGGAACAACGATTGGGTCGGCATGGCGCGCAGTATAAAGAGCGCGCGGTGCCGATTCGAACCGGGAACCGGATGGGTTGCTCGGGGCCCCGAGGGTGAGGATTCACCACGGCGTTCCAAGGGGTAATGTGAGATCGTCACGGCACGGAAAGCCAAGCTATTCGCCCCATTTCCGCATCGAGCGTTACCAGGACGAGCCGCGCAAATGGCCCGGGTCGCGGCGAGGACTACGGCCGCTGAAGAGCGTGCGGCAGGCATTGTCACAGGATCGTAAAGAAACTCCTGTAATTCCCTTGTAGTCGAACTTCAAACTTTACGAGGACCGCGTATGCATGATTTTCTGCAGGCACTGAGAGCACAGCGCTGGGACGATCATCGTTACTACCATCACAGTCGTATCAATCAGGCCCTGCATCTGGTGAGTGCCGTCAGTTTTCTCTGTGCGTACTTCCTGTTGTTCACCGATCCGGTGGCTGCTGCACTGACCGGCTGGTTGATTTCGATGGTCAGCCGCCAGGTGGGGCACTTCTTTTTCGAGCCCCGCGACTACGACGAGGTGAACCAGGCGACGCATGAGCACAAGGAAGCGATCAAGGTAGGCTACAACCTGCGCCGCAAGGCCGTATTGCTGGCGATCTGGGCACTAGCGCCGGTGGTCCTGTACTTCAATCCGGCATTCGGCGGCGTGTTCACACCGCACACCGACACCGCAGGTTTTGTGAATCACGTGGCACAGCTGTGGCTTGCGATCGGCCTGGGCGGCCTCGTGTTTCGCACGGTGCACTTGTTCATTATCAAGGATGTGCAGACAGGCCTGGTGTGGCTGACGAAGATTGTGACCGATCCCTTTCACGACGTCATGCTGTATCACAAGGCGCCGCTGTATCTGTTGCGAGGGGAATTGATCGACCCGATGGCGCATCGTCAGCAGGTGTAAAAGAGTGTTGAAAGAGTCCATCCGTGGCCTTTTCAACGTCGCTTGCGAAAAATGTGATTTTCGCAGCGCTCCCGAAATTCGTGCGCTTAGGAGCGCACAATTTCGCCGGGCTGTCCGTGGCCCGGTACAGCAGGCTGTTGAAAGTATTTTTTCAATAGCCTGCTGCTGATCCGCCCACCACCCACATGCAGGCCGGTCCAGCGCGCGAACAGCGCGCGCAGTATTTCGTTGCGAATCTGGCGGCGAATCGATCGATTGGTCAGCGACGGGTGGTGCCACCACCACCCGTCGTGTTGCATGGCCTGTGCCGCCGTAACAATCCGTTCGCAAACGGCGTCGAAATCGGCATCCGTGTAGTTCAGGCTGAAAATGAATCGGCCGCTACCGACCCAGCTCAACGCGAGACCGGCGGCGCGCAGATAAAACTGGAACATCCAGTTGTAACGCGACGGCTGCGTGTACCAGACCGTCCAGATCGAGGAGAAATTCGACACGCGCACCGGCAGGCCGGCAGCTTCCAGGCGCGAGTTGAGATGGTGCGCCCGCGAGTTCCACAGTTCATCCAGATTCAGATACAGATCGCGAATCGCCGGCGTGTCGAAGCGCTGCAGGAATTCGTTCATCGCGCCCATGACATACGGGTGCGAGTTGAACGTGCCACGCGCAAAGCAAATGTCGGCGGGCCGATCTTCGCGGAATCGCTTCATCAGGTCCGCGCGACCGCACACCACGCCCACCGGCAATCCTCCGCCAAGCGTCTTGCCGTACGTGACCATATCGGCACGCACGTTGAAATACTCCTGGGCACCGCCGCGAGCGATCCGGAAGCCGACAAAGACTTCATCGAAGATCAGTACGATGCCGCGGCGTGTACAAACCTCGCGCAGCCGCTGCAGCCATCGCGTGTACGCGGCGCGATCGAAGTTCGTGGTGCGTGCGCTGTCGATCAGCGTGGAATCGCCGGGCGCATTGGCGTTGGGATGCAGCGCCTGCAGCGGATTCACCAGCACGCACGCGATGTCGCGCCGCGTTGCCAGTACCCGCAGCGCCTGCTCGCTCATGTCGTTGAGCGTGTACGTTTCCCGCGCGGCGATCGGATTGCCCACACCTGGCTGCACATCGCCCCACCAGCCGTGGTACGCACCGCAGAAGCGGACGACATGCGAGCGCCCGGTGTGGTAGCGCGCCAGACGCACGGCCTGCATGACGGCTTCCGTGCCGGACATGTGGAAGGAGACTTCATCGAGGCCGGAGATACGGCGCAACCGCTCGACATTGTCGGCCACGATCGGGTGGTAGGCACCCAGCACCGGCCCCAGCTTGCGCACCTGCTCCACGCCGCGCTCGATGCATTCCTTGTAGAAGTCGTAACCCAGGACATTGACGCCGTAGGCGCCCGTCAGATCGTAGAACTCGTTGCCATCGAGATCGGTCACCGTCGTCCCGTGCGACTCGGCAGCGAAGGCGCCGGCACGCAGATGCTGCCGGGTCAGCCGGCTGAACTGGAATGGCACCCGGTAATGCGACGTGAATTGCAGATCCGAAATGCCGCTTTCCACATCGTTCGTGAGATGGGCGGTGTGGCTGAAGCGTTGCGCATGATCCGCCGCGAGCTGCATGAATCCCGTGCGTCGGGCCACGGCGATTTCTTCCGGGGCGCCATCCGCCCTGAAGAACTGCGTCTCCTCATATTCGTACCAGGGAATGAGCGCTGCAAAGCGGCGGGCCATCCGCGAATGCCCCGCCAGCGAGGGATGCTTGGCGCGCGACAATTGCAGCCGCGTGTGCAGCTTGCGCAACAACAGCGCAAGCGTCAGTCCGGCGCCGGCGTAAAGAGATATTTGATGGATCAAGTCGGTGCTCCTCAGTCACTCTATCCGATAGATCTTACAAATCGATGAATGCTCCCCCTGTGAATGCTCCCACCGTGCCGGCGCGTACCTTCCGCGCCATGTTGCTGCGGATTGCCGCACAGGAAGATCTGAACTTCCTGCTCACGAACCGTATTCCGCGCCAGCTCCTCACGCGCTTCATGGGCTGGTTCAGTCAGATCGAACAGCCG
Organism: Gammaproteobacteria bacterium; assembly: GCA_020029545.1. Taxonomy (GTDB): domain Bacteria; phylum Pseudomonadota; class Gammaproteobacteria; order Steroidobacterales; family Steroidobacteraceae; genus Steroidobacter. Next base: position 3,799 of record JAIBJL010000086.1, on the reverse strand, counting down.
CTGGTTCGTGATCTGTCGATGGCGGTGTGGCGAGCGTTCTGCAACGTCGACCTGAGCGATGCATTGCAGACCCGCTTTCGCAGCATGCACGACTGCTTCACGCGGGAACTGCGGCCAGGCGCAAGGCCGATCGATCCCGATCCAGCGGTCCTGATCAGTCCCTGCGATGGCATTGTCGGTGCGTGCGGGCGGATCGACGCAGCTACGTTGATCCAGGCGAAAGGCTTTTCGTACACACTGAACGATCTGACCTGCGATCCGCAGATCGCGCAGACGTATCGCAATGGCTGTTACGCAACGCTGCGGCTGACCGCGGGCATGTACCATCGCTTTCATGCACCGGCGGATGCCAGCATGGAGGAGGTCACTTATATTTCAGGCGACACCTGGAACGTCAATCCCATCGCGTTGCGCCGCATTGAAAAGCTTTTCTGCAAGAACGAGAGAGCGCTGTTGCGCTTGCGGTTGACCGCCAGCCCACACGTGATCACGCTGGTGCCGGTCGCAGCGGTGCTGGTGGCGAGCATTCGATTGCATTGTCTGGATGTGTTGCTGCACTTGAAATACCGCGGACCCAATCGCATCGGCTGCCAGGTGGCGGTGACGAGGGCACAGGAACTTGGCTGGTTTCAGCATGGCTCGACCATCATCGTGCTGGCGCCGGCGGGATTCGAGCTGCATGAGGGCGTGGGCGAGGGCACGCGGATCAGCATGGGTCAGCCCCTGATGCGTCTGCCGTCCATCGATGCAGACGCTGTGATCGGTGACAATGCCTGATGCGATACACCTGATCGCTGTACACTCGGTGCAGCACTGTCGGAGTCGCTGCATGCTGGTCTACCTGCTAGCTCTGTCGATCGGAATCGTTGCCGGCCTGCGCGCCATGACGGCACCCGCAGCGGTTAGTTGGGCGGCGTATCTCGGATGGCTGCCGCTCGGCGGCACGCCGCTCGCGTTTCTGGGATTTCAGTGGACGCCATGGATTGTCGGCCTGATGGCGATCGGCGAATTGGTCACCGATCAGCTACCCACCACACCCAGCCGCAAAGTTCCCATTCAATTCGGTACACGCATCCTGTCCGGTGCCTTGACCGGGGCGGCGATCGGTACCGTGGGCGGTTCGCTCGCGGTAGGAGCCATCGTGGGCGCGATCGGTGCAGTCATCGGCACGCTGGGAGGAAGCGCCGCAAGGGGTGCGCTGGCGGCGAAGTTCGGTAACGATCGGCCGGCTGCAATCATCGAAGACGTGGTGGCGATCGGTGCGGCGCTGCTCATTGTGCGGGCGTTCGTGTGAAGCGCGCGTTCGATGCCATCATCATCGGTGCCGGTCAGGCTGGACCGCCGCTGGCAGGTCGATTGACTCAGGCCGGGATGACGGTGGCGCTGATCGAACGCAAACAGTTCGGCGGTACCTGCGTCAACACCGGTTGCATGCCGACGAAGACGCTGGTGGCGAGTGCCTATGCGGCACACCTGGCGCGGCGCGCGGCTGAATATGGTGTGGGCATTGACGCTCCGGTTCGCATCGACATGCCCAAGGTGAAGGCGAGGGCGATGACGGTCTCAGCGAACGCACGCGCAGGCGTTCGCGGCTGGCTCGACGGCATGAAGGGCTGCACCGTTCTGGAAGGCCATGCACACCTGGAGTCGGCGACGACGGTTCGAGTCGGCGCTAGCCTGTTGACTGCACCGCGCATTTTTCTGAATGTCGGCGGACGAGCGAATCGGCCCGATATGCCCGGCATCGACCAGGTGGCGACGCTCAACAACCGCTCCATCCTGGAGCTGGGCGAGGTACCGAAGCATCTGGTGGTTGTCGGCGGCAGCTATATCGGGCTGGAGTTCGCACAAATGTATCGTCGCTTCGGTGCGGCGGTCACCATCGTCGAGAAGAGCGCACGGCTGGTACCGCATGAAGACGAGGATATCTCGGCAGCGATCCGCACCATACTCGAGAACGAAGGCATCGCGATGCGAACGCACGCCGAATGCATTCGTTTCGCGCCGCATCCGGACGGCATCGAGGTCGGCGTGAACTGCACCGAAGGTGCGCCGGAAGTCATCGGCTCGCAAGTACTGCTCGCGGTCGGCCGCCGGCCGAACACGGGCGATCTCGGGCTCGAAGCGGCGGGTGTCGAGGTGGACGCGCGAGGCTATATCAAAGTGGACGACAGCCTCGCGACGAATGTGCCCGGTATCTGGGCGCTGGGTGACTGCAACGGTCGCGGTGCATTCACGCATACGGCGTACAACGACTTTGAGATCGTCGCCGCGAACCTGCTCGATGGCGAACAGCGCCGCGTCAGCGACCGCGTGCCTGGCTACGCACTGTACATCGATCCGCCGCTGGGTCGCGTCGGCATGACCACAGCGCAGGCAAAACAGACCGGTCGACCGCTGCTGGTCGGCAGCCGGCCCATGTCACGCGTCGGCCGCGCCATCGAGAAAGGCGAGACGCAGGGCTTGATGAAAATTGTCGTTGATGCGCAGACGAAAAAGATTCTCGGTGCCGCGATCCTGGGCACTGGCGGGGACGAGGCGATTCATGGCGTGCTCGATATGGTGAATGCCGGTGCGCCTTACACGACCTTGATGCACGCTGTGCCCATTCACCCGACGGTCTCCGAACTCGTTCCCACCATGCTCAGTGAGTTGCAGCCGCTGCGGTGAATCGCAGGACGCGAGAAGATGTGGATACGAAGATGTCGGAATAAGATGTCGGAATAAATTCCGACCTACGTTGCCACCCCGGGGTGTAGGTCGGGTTTCAACCCGACTCGCCGCTCGACTCGCCGCTATGACGCCCACGGCCGTGCAATCTGAAGTGCGTCGCCCGAATGGGCAGCGCACTTCAGACGCCATCAATGCTTGCGACGCTTGCTGCTCTTCGCCTTGCCTGCCGCGGATGACTTGCGGCCCTTGGCCGGCGTCTCTTCTTCCTCGGCCGGCTCGATACCCAGCTCTTCCATCAGCTCTATTTTGCGCTCATACAACTGTGTACCCAGCGCCTTGAGATCGACATCCGTTTCCTTCAGTTTGGGAAACATCTCGGTCTCTTCTTCCTTGACATGATGCTTGATGTATTCGCTCAGTACCTTGACGGTCGCCTTGAACGATTCGTCCTGCGGCGCCATTGCTTCGATCTTCGCGATCAAATCCTTTGCCGTTGCGTGTTCGACTTCCGCTTCGTTGACAAGATCGTCGTCTTCCTCAGCCTCGAATGCTTCCTTCGCTGCTGGATACAGAAGTTCTTCCTCAATCGTTGCGTGAACCGTCAGCAACTGACAGACCCGTTCGGCGATCTCGCCTTGCTCGTCCTGCTCGGCCGCTTCGAACTGCTCGAACAGGTCTTCCACTTCGCGGTGATCCTGTTTGAGCAACTTGACGGCATCGATCGCTTTCGCACCGGTGGACTGGCCTATCGCCTGTTCTACTGCTCTGACCATGGCTGGCTCCTGATGAATTTGTGGATGGCTGGCTTGCGTCATTCAATGTCTGAAGACAGTCCAAGTTCCGGGCAGCGGCGAGAGATTCGATCCAGCGTCTTAGGCGAGTGACGAATGTATATAAGTGCACACTCGGAGAAGGATCGGAGCAAGGGACGTAAGCTGATCTATGCGCCTGCAACAAGCGCCAACAAATCCTCGCTGTGACACACCCTCGTCACGATGCCCATGACTCGGACAGGCTTAGGTCACGCGTCCCGTGACCGGAGGCGCTTCGCTGTCCGCTTCGAGCACCCCTCGATAGAAAAAACCCGCAAGCGCCGCGCCTATGATGGGAGCCACCCAGAAAAGCC
>JAIBJL010000381.1 GCA_020029545.1 Gammaproteobacteria bacterium | reverse complement strand
GCGCTGGAAGGTGTCGGCGACTCGCAGAACGTGATGGTGTTCTATGAGAAAGGGCCGCTCGGCATTCGCGCCTCGTACAACCATCGCGAGGATTATCTGCAGCTGGCATTCAATGGCGAGGCCAACGAGCCGCTGTTCGTCAAAGGTTCCGGCCAGCTCGATGCACAGGCGAGCTATCGCATCGGCGAGCACGTTTCGATCACGCTCGACGGTACCAACATCACCGATACTGCCGCAGAAACCTATGGACGCTTCCAGAACCAGTGGATTTCACGCGCGGAAACCGGTCCACGTTACGCATTGGGCGTGCGCGCAAATTTCTAACAGAGTGGCAGACGTTGAAGAACACCATGAGAACCCTCCTCAGGCCTATCGTTGCGGTTTTGCTGGCAGCGATGACGCTCATTGCACCGCCGTGGGTAGCGGCCGCCGCGCCGGACGTAACCGGAACCTGGGTGGCGCGCATGAACAGCCCGCTGGGCGAGATTGAATTCGTCTTCAGGCTCAACAGCGACGCGAATGGACATCTCGGCGGCTCGGTCAACAGTCTGTTTGGCGATGCGCCCATTCTTGAGGGTCGTATCAATGGCGATGACATCGAGTTCAGTATCGACATGGACTTGTTCGGCAATATCCAGCGCCGCACGATCAAGGGTCGGATCGCCGGCGATGAATTGCAGATCGAGTCGGCCGGGCTGCTGCCGACGCCACCACCGGGCATGGCCATTCCCGGCGGTCCAGGGCCCGGTGGTCCGGGCCCCGGTGCCGGCCCGCCGCCGTTCGTGCCTGGGACGCTGACCGCTCGTCGCGGCACTCCGACGCCTTCCTATAGAGCGGGCCCAGTCGACTACGAAGCGCTGCCCAAGGTCGAGCTACCCGCGCTCAAGGCCTTGCCGTCGAACAAGCTCGCCAGGACGCCGCCGATGGGTTGGAATTCATGGAACAAGTTTCGCACCCACATCGATGACAAGACCGTGCGTGGCATTGCCGATGCGCTGGTGGAGTCTGGTCTGCGCGACGCCGGCTACCTTTACGTGAACATCGACGACGGCTGGCAGGGGACACGCGATGGCAACGGCGTGCTGCAACCCAATCCGAATTTCCCCGACATGAAGGCGCTTGCCGATTACGTGCATTCGAAAGGCCTGAAACTCGGCATCTATTCTTCTCCCGGCCCACGCACCTGCGGTGGCTTCGAAGGCAGTTACGGGCATGAAGAGACCGATGCCAGGACATGGGCAAAGTGGGGCATCGACTATTTGAAGTACGACTGGTGCAGCGCGTCGCGACTGTGGAAGGACGAGGACATGCGCGCGGTCTACCAAAGGATGGGCGAGGCGATCCGGGCCACCGGCCGGCACATGGTGTACAGCCTTTGCCAATACGGGCGCGCCGGTGTGGAGAGTTGGGGGCCGCTGGTCGGCGGCAATCTATGGCGCACCACCTTCGACATTTTCGATAATTGGCCGTCGATGACACGCAACGTCAGTGCGCAAGAGGCGCTTGCAGGCAGCGCGGCGCCGGGGCGCTGGAACGATCCGGATATGCTGGAGATCGGCAACGGCGGCATGACGACCACGGAATACCGGACGCACTTCAGTCTGTGGGCGATCGCTGCGGCACCACTCATTGCCGGCAATGATGTGCGTGCTCTCGATGCGGATACGCGCGACATCCTGTTGAACAAGGAGGTCATTGCAGTCAATCAGGACCGCCTGGGCAAACAGGGCCGGCGTGTCATGCAGCAAGGCGATATCGACATCTGGTTGCGCAATCTGAGCGGCAGGGCCTATGCGCTGGCTGTGGTCAATCGCGGCAACGCGGAGGTGGAGGTCAACATCAAGTGGGCCGATCTCACGCTGCCGGCCAACCTGAGGGCGCGTGACCTCTGGCTGCATCGCGATCTGGGCCGCCTGGCCGAAGGCTACCCGGGTCGAGTACCTGCACACGGTGTGGTGCTGTTGCGTCTGACGGCGGGAAAGTGAAGTCGCTCGGTGATGAAGCTCGCCGGCCGTGCATTGCCAGGTCGGCTTCTGCGGAACAGGGCGACTACTCATGAACTAGCGGATTAGTTTCAGTTTCTTTAGCACATCGAAAAGCCATTCCACGCCTGCATCCATCATAGCGGCCTTGGATGCGAGAAGATGGATCTTGTCCCGTCGTGGCGGCAACGGCGACTTCACGCCCGCGATCCCGAATCGTTCAGCCTGTTCGGCTACCAGTTGCTTTGGCAAGGCTGCAATCAAATCAGTCTCGGCGATAATCGCCAGCGCCATCATGAAATTCGGAACAGTCAGTTCGATGCGGCGCTGCAGGCCACGTTCGGCGAGAGCCCGATCCATGAAGCCGTGCGCGTCACCGGTCAGCGACACGAGTACATGCCTCATTGCGCAGAACCGCTTCAGGCTCGGTGACTTCAAATAAGAATGGCCCGAACGCGCCGCGATGACGAACTCCTCCTCATAAAGTACGTGATGCGCAAAGCGTGCGGGAATGTCATGAATCGGCACCATCGCTATGTCGATTGCGCGTGTCTCCAGATCGTCGAGGGCCGGCTGCCAGGCGCGCTCGGATGACACGCCTGCCTGCGGCGGCAGAAGCTGGCGGGTAGCGATATTGATCAACGGCGCCGAGATTCGGACAGCAGCCCGAACAGGACTGGTCGCTACGCGTGACCGAAATTTATCGCAAGCAAGGGTCCGAATGGCAGTTGGCCCATCGTCATGCCGACCCGCTCGTGCGACATATCTCGCTGGAGCAGGCGGCTGCTCTCGCACGCGGCCAGGCGTGAAACGAGCGGTCGAAGACACGTTTGGGAGCACAGCAAATGTCACTGCTGTCAGGACTGGCGCTAGGATTTTCCGGCGTGCGCGCCCGAGATCTATGGCGCGCTTTGAATGCGGCGCTTGCGCCACTCGCTGGGCGGTGAGCCCACGGCTTTCTTGAACGCGCGGCTGAACGCCGCTTCGGACTCATAGCCGACGCGGTTGGCGATGACCGCGATACTTTCCATACCGGTGAGCAAATGGTTCGCCGCCAACTGCATGCGCCAGTTGGTGAGGTACTGCATCGGCGGCTGGCCGACGAACTGCGTGAAGCGTTCTGCCAGCGCCGAACGCGACAGGCCGGCGTCGCGCGCCAACGATTCAATGGTCCACGCGCGAGTCGGATTGCGATGCAAAGCCGTGAGCGCGCGACCCACGAAAGGGTCGCGCAAACCGGCGAGCCAATCCGTACGTTCGGGTGGCAGCGTTTCGAGATACCGGCGCACGACATCGACAAACATCAACTCACTCAGATGACTCAACACACATTGCCCACCGATGCGCGGTTGCATCGATTCCGCCATGGCGAACTGCACGAATGTACCCAGCGCCCCGCCCGCCGTGTCGCTGACGCGAATGACGCGCGGCAGCGCCGCCAGCAGCGGGTTGTACGGCCGTGCATCGCAGCCCAGAAATCCGCAGATGAATTGTGCGGGCGCGCCTTCCGGACCGCCCATGGAAATACGGGTGGGCAAATGCCCTTCGGCAGGCAGGCGGTAGAGCGACATATCCGGCGTCCGACGCAGGCCGAGCGCGCTCGATAACACATGCGTGTCGCCGTGCGGCAGAAGAATGATGTCGCCGGCCGACAGCTGCATCGGCGGTTCGCCGGGAACGCTCGCCCAGCAGTTGCCCAACGTAATCACATGATAGGAGATGAGATGTTCGGAGCCCGGAAACATGGCGGCCACGATGGCTTCGCCCGCAGGCGTTTCCGCCACCCAAGGCTCAGCGGCGTGGATATCGAAGAAAATGGCGCCGGTGAGGCGCACGGCTCGCAATACATCCGACAAGGCATCCATCGATTGTCTCCCCGGACGCTAGAGCACGAGACCCGGACGGCGGGTCATTCGGCAGTGGACGAACGAGCGCTACACTTTCGGCCGTTGAAACGGTTCGGCAATTCTACAGAGGACACGGCGATGGCTAGCGAAAAGAGCTTTGCGGGCGGCTGTTTCTGCGGCGAAGTGCAATTTGAGGCGAGGGGCGAACCGGTGGCGATGGGCTACTGCCATTGCGAGTCGTGCCGGCACTGGTCGGCGGGGCCGGTGAATGCGTTTTCCCTGTGGAATCCTGCGGCGTTGAAAGTGACCAAGGGCGCTGCGAGCATCGGCACGTATAACAAGACGCCGATCAGCTTCCGCAAGTGGTGCACGAAGTGCGGCGGGCATTTGTTCACGGACCATCCGACAATGGGATTGGTGGATATCTATGCCGCGACGATCCCGGGGTTGAAGTTTGCGCCTGGCGTACACGTGAATTATCAGGAGACCGTGCTGCACATTCACGATGGCCAGCCGAAGATGAAAGATATGCCGGCGGAGATGGGCGGGTCGGGGGTGACGTTACCGGAGTAACGTCACGTCCGCATGCATCAGTGAGCGTGACTCATATCCACTGCCCGCGTTGGCCGCGGTGCCAGCCAGATCAGCGAAGCCGCGAAGCAGAACACCACCGCGGTGATCAGCATGATCTCGTTGGTCGCGAGCATCACGCTTTGCGTCCACGTCAGGCTATCCAGCGTGCTGCGGATGGCATCCATGGAGGCCCGGCGTTGGCCATGGCACGTACCGCATCGCCGTTGCTGTCGACCAGGCCGGCCAGTTCCGCGTGCATGTACGTCGCCTGGTTCTCCCATGAGGTGGTGACGAGAGCGGTGGCGAATGCACCCGACAGCGTGCGCACGAAGTTCATCAGGCCCGCCGCCGACGCGACCTCATCCGCATTCACGCTGCCCAGCGCCAGCGTGGTGAGCGGGATGAAGAATAGCGGCAGTCCGATGCCCATCAGCAGCAACGGTCCCGAGATCTGCCAGAACGTCATCTGAGTGTTCGCATCCAGGCGCAGGAACATCACGAACGCCAGCCACAGCAGTCCGCAGAACACGATGCGCCGCGGGTCCACCTTGGTGATCAGCATGCCGGCG
>JAIBJL010000085.1 GCA_020029545.1 Gammaproteobacteria bacterium | reverse complement strand
GTTTGCGACCACCATCCCTTGTGAAGGCAGCTTCGAGGACACATCCAATGAAGTCATGTGCTCACCAGACAAAGGACAGGTCTGCGGAAAAAACGTCCTGAGTGAAGCTACGCCCGGTTGTCCTCAGCGCATAGTCACGATCTACCATCGAGAATGTAAAATTGAGGCGCGCATGTCGATTCAAGAGCCATTGCGCCGAAACCGCCGACAGGCTGGAAGTATCATTGCTGTCCAATCCGGAATAGTCCCGTTCGGAATGCGAGAAGCTAGCGGCGAGGATGACGTTGCGCCGCAGTTCGTAATCGAGCTTCACACCGATAACCGTTGCTACGTAGCTCGATGATCCGGCGATATCGGCGGCCCCCGAACTGCGCTGCGCCTGCAGCGTAGCGGTCAGAAGCTGAGTCAAGTAGAACTCCAGGTTGCCGTCAAAGGCCAGAGACCGGGAATCGGCCTGGCTCGGATCCACATTGTCGACTTCCTGAACGCCGACGCCAACCTCGCCGCGGACCAGATTGGAAATCCATATTGCCGCACCTCCATAAATAGCATCGGTAGCAGCATCGCGGTCGACGCCGGAAACCTCATCGGTCTTGTCATACTGCTGTTGCCGATGCAGCAAACGGATGAAAAGCGCTGTATTCGGTCCCACCGAGAAATCATTCCTCAAATTGAGTTCCCAAACATTTCGATCCCTGAAATCCTGATCCAGCTCTGCGCCGTCGACGGTTCTCGCATCGTTATAATCTGAGCTTTCGATGTTGGCGGAGAACTTCAAACGCCCGAACCCCAATTCGCGACTCAATTCGAGCTCCGCTCGCTTGGTAGTGAAGTCCGGCCGTTCGATCACGCTTGCGGGAAACGCCGGATCGCCTGGCGACTCGTGATTTCGCGCCATCGAAGCGCTCAACACGGTTTGGGTACGTGCGCCGAATGCCTGGGCGAGCGCCAGCCCGCCGCGCCAATCAACGTAGTTCTCGTGCGAATATTCCGCGTACGTACCGGAGCTGATTCCCCCCGAGAGCGACCATGGAATTCTCCCCCTCGATTGCAGCGACACGTCCGACGCCACTTTGGTAATCAGGTCGTTGGCTTCGTTGCTTTCAGTCGCGAACACGTTGTCGTCATAGGACTCGCCGATCGTCAGTTTGGGACTCAGATGAAGCAGGCCCACGCGTATGCCCAAGGGATCGTACTCGGGTCGCGGTCGATCCCGCACGCCGACTGATTTCTCTGGCAGCAAATCCTGTGCTACCACGAGCGATGTCGCAGCGTATGAAATACATAGTATTGCGGCTGACCTCATTGCAACGGTCCGACATCGACTCCGTTGACGTTGCGCCGCCATCAGAAGAGCCTCTCTGGAATTCGCACAGTGTCGCCCGGCAGCACGGCAGTCGAGGGTGTCAGCTCATAGAGCCGTTCTATCTTTTCACCCGCACGTTGAATGTAGACACGCTTGGTATTGGCCCGGTACGTATACCCCCGCGCAGCGGCAACGGCGTTGCGCACCGTCAGACTGGACGTGTAAGGATATGAGCCCGGAGATGCAACCTCTCCCAGAATGAAATACGGTCGATATTGGGTCACCTGCACGACCACGCTCGGGTTCACCAGGTAGCCGCCGCGAGTAAGCGCATCGGCTATGGATTGTTCGAGCTCGCGTGCCGTGGTGCCTCCTGCAGTAATGGGCCCCAATAGCGGCATCGCAATCGACCCGGACCCATCAATAGCAAAGTCTCCTGACAAGTTGGCCTGATTGAACACCGTGACGCGGACTTGATCGCCTGCACCGAGCTTGTATTGCAAAGCGATGTCGGCAGCGGAGATTTCAGGTGCGCGCCATAGCTGCTCGGTGCTGCAGGCTGCGCATAAAAGACCAATCCAGATGACAAGAAAAAGTCGAAGCGGCACTCAGGCCTCCGAGGTGTATCGTTGCCGTACGACTATAGCAGCGCATATCCCTTGAATATACGCACGCCCCTGCCCGTTACAGCGCGGAACCAGGGACGCATTATGCTGCAGCAAAATGGGCATTCGAAGCGTCGATCACCCCCTGATAAATACCGGAGATGGTGTTGCACATGACATCCATGCGCCAGCTTGAGACGTCGGTCTGGCTCGCACGTAGTTGCATGCGACGCAGTTTCTCAGAGTCGAGCAATAACTCTGTCACCGCATCCGCAGTGGCCTCAACGTCGTCGGCAGGCACAATGATGCCGTTCGACTCGCTGGTGAGCAGTTCCGTCACTCCCGGCAGCGCTGTCATTACCACCGGCTTTCCACCCGCAAGGGATTGCACCACCACTCGCGGCAGTCCTTCTCTTTCAGAGGTAAGGACCGTCAGGTCCGCCAGCGCAATCAGGCGCTCGGGACACTGACTGAAACCGAGCAACCGCACGCTATTCTGCAAGCCGTGGAGAGTGATCGCAGCTTCGATCGACTTGCGCATCGGGCCCTCGCCGGCCAGCAACAGGCGGGCGTTGGGTATTTTTTTTACAGTCCGCTTGAATGCAGTCACGAATGCGACATGCCGCTTTCTCGGTTCAAAGGCCGCCAGCATCAGCACGACAGGAGGTTTCTCCTCAAACTCCTCCACGCCGCAGAGTACGCGCCAATCATCTGGAAAAGCAGCACCGCAAAAGCGGTCAACGTCGAATCCGGAATGCGCCACGAAATGCCGCTCGGGCCGGCCGACCGCATGCGCCAGATACATCTGTCGCGTGCCCTCGCTGACATTGATGAACGCATCGGTGCATCCCGCTGCAGCGCGCTCGGCAAGGAGGTAGACCATTTTTTGCAAGCGTCCCACGGACTCGAACGGCACGATATGAACACCGTGAACAATGACCGGTACCTGCGACAATCTCGCCGCGCAACGGCCGATGATTCCCGCCTTGCTTTGATGGGTGTGAATCACGGTCGGACGCGTATCGCGAAAGATGGTGCACAACCTGCCTATCGCCTGAATGTCTTTGCGAAGGTCGATGGCGTGAACCATCTCTTTGAGTTCGATCACTCGAACCCGTGAACTGCAACGCGTTACTTGCTCGGGATTCCATTCATTGCCGTGAATCAGGATGACCTGATGGCCCGCCGCCGCCTGCGCCAGGCAAGTGCCGATGGTGTTTTCTTCAGAGCCGGCCCGCAGCAGGCGAGTGATGATGTGTGCGATTACCATGATGCGGGTCGATCTACTCCTATGCGACGCGTTACCCAGTGCGCACGCAGCGGTCCAATACGGCAAGTGTGACAGTGGCCATCCGACCAAGAACAACGTCTAGAACGCTGTCAATACGCACGACGATCGCTCCAGATCATCAGCGCGGTCTTTAACATGATGATGAAGTCCAGACCGATCGACCAATGCCGCAAATACTCGATATCGAATGAAATGCGCTTGGTCATGGAATCCAGATCGTCTCCGCCGCGGTAGCCGTTGACTTGGGCCCAGCCGGTGATGCCGGGTTTCACCTTGTGACGAACCATGTACCCGGGGATCTGGCTGCGGTATAGCTCGTTGACGGCAATCGCATGCGGTCGCGGCCCGACGATGCTCATATTTCCTATCAACACATTGAATAGCTGAGGCAATTCGTCCAGCGACGTTTTACGAAGGAACGCACCGACTGGCGTGACGCGAAGGTCGTTGCGCCCAACCTGCGTGTAGCTCGTTTCGCCGTCCTCGACGATACGCAACGAGCGGAACTTGTAGACAACGATGGCTCGGCCGTCGAGTCCGTAGCGTCTTTGTCGATAGATTACCGGTCCTGGGGAAGTCCATTTCACGGCGAGAGCCGACAACAGCAGCACCGGCGAGAGCGCAATCAATGCACCACTGGCGATGCAAATGTCGCTGAGGCGCTTTGCGATCCCACGGATACCATAGAAAGGTGATTCGCATACTGCGATCACGGGTATGCCATCGAGAACGTCGAATCGCGGCTGTACCAACTCGAATACTTTCAGATCAGGGACGAAGTAAACCGAGGCAGTGGAATTTCTCAGTGAATTGAGCAATTCAACGATTCTCGGCTGCGGCGTCATCGGCAGCGCAATGTAGACGATATCCACGCTGTTTTTCGCAACATAGGCACCCACGTCGTGCAATCCACCCAGGACTTTGTGTTGGCACTCGGCGGCAATCCGTTCCTTGCTGCGGTTTTCAAAATAGCCAATGACGTTTACGTGCGCGCCTGGGTGGGTGCGTAGATTCTGCTCGAGCTGCATGCCCACGCTTGTCGCGCCGACGATCAGAGCCTGCCGTTCAAACTTCAAAAACGAAGCAGCACTCCGTAGCAGGCGTTGCGCTATCAGCTCACCCATCCACAGCGCCAGCGGCGTGCCAAGCGCCCAGGCAACCAATAGATTCTCATTGTAGTTAGGACCGAGTCCCGACAGCTTCAACAATGCATAAAGAAAGGCCATCAGTAGCGACCAGCGCAGTGTGATGTCGATCAGCGACCGCAGTGCCATGATGCTGGCTGGCGCAATACGAATGGGGACGACGTCCAGCAAGTCCGCCACTCCCAGAAATGCGAGCACGGCGACCAGCAGGTAGGGGCCCATGGGCCGCTGTTGGAAACACGCCAAGCACACCAACAAAGTCAAAACGGGAATGACGGGGTAAAGCAGCGACTTCAGCAAGAAGACGTCGAAAGGATCACTCGGGCTCACATCGCCTGTCCGGTCTCGCAGGCGCGCGCCGATCCCCGCTGACGCGGGCGAGACTGAGATCTCCGTGCCACTCATGCAACGACTATCGGTTTGATGCGCTGTCGGGTCATACTAAGCTGGAGCTGCTGCCAGTATCACGAGGACATAAGAGGCACGCTTCAGCAAGAGATGCGAAATCAAGTACCGAAAAGATGTGGGCGCAACATTCGATGCTTGCGGCACAACTGGTACGCGACAAGACCCGCGCCAATCAACATGGCGAGGAGCACGTCGCCTATCGACCTTGCCTCGTCAGGCTTGGCAGGCGACTGATCAGTCGATCGTGCGGCAAAGTAGTCACTCGCCACTCGGCTGATTGGGGTCATGTTGCTCGCATCGAGCGCTTTGACCGCGCTCGATGAAATCGTCGCGGCATGCGCAGCCTGCTCGGTCATTGAGAAAACAGACTGGCTGCGGCTATCCGCACCGAGCATGCTCAGACGGATCGGATCGCCTCGGTCTGCACGCAGTGGTGAAATATCGGTCAGTACCGGACCATCGGCCGCGGCTACCTGAGGCGACCAATCAGCGATCAGAATCAACCCCAACATTCCGGACGTAACAAACCGCGCGGCGCACATACGGCCTCCTAGCAATTTCGAAATGCGCTCTACGACTTGAGCCGTCAGCGCAGGCACGCCCCCTGCCTCGATACGATCCCTTTGTGGTGACTTCCTGTGCGTCTAGGTATCCGTTACTTCAGTCAAGCAAAATTCGTTCCAACAATACCACTGCAAAAAAACCGCATCCTCGTTCGCGTCAATCGTTGATGAGTGAGCCGAGTTCTGCAGCATCACTCATCGAGAAATCAGGCATTTTCAGATCACGACATCATCGCTCCCATTCGAAAGATGCCGCGTCACCTATCAAATGATGCGCGATCAATGTTGCTGAAAAGCAGTCAGCGAAGAACAGGATTTGATTCAAAGTCGAACCGATGCTCGAATTTAAACCAATGCCCGACGCCTACGCATCATGATCGTGCAACCTAAAACAAAAATGTGGGTTGAACCAACTCGTGGCAAACGCGTACCTGATGATCGCGTGATGCCCACAGAAAGCGATGACACTAGGATCGAAGCTAAATATGCACGCGTTGTGAAGACGCTTCACACGAGCATCACCCGCGCGATGAACACGCTGCGAGGATTTTGTCTCTGTAATGAGACGGCCATTGCGCAATCGTGCGCGGGCATCTAAGTCGTGAAGTCAGGCTCAGCGGCATCGGTATAACCCGCAGCAATGCCGAATGCTGAGCTTCAGTAACGCCGTAACGACGCAAGCAAGATCGACGAGCCTTACAGCTCGGGGCCATTCCCGATTGCTGCTTCGATCATTTCCGGCATCGCCGAGAATCGTTGCCCTTTGAAAAAAATACGTAGGCGGTCTGAATTATCGGCAGAATCGAAAAGCTTCTGGCCAGTGAGCGAAGTATGCGAAGAGTTGAATACCGACGATTTTTTTCAGCACCATGACGACGTAAAAGAACCAATCACCATAGTTGCCTGTCGATGATCTGCCCGTGCTACGCGCCCTCGGAGTAGAGCTTGCACCCTACCTACAATGCCGATGCGATGATGACGGAATCGTAGATGAAGAAGCGGTAGCGGCGACGCGATCAGCTTCAAGCAGTAGGGTCTCTGTAAGCGCGCGATGCCATGCGACAACGCATGAACCGCAGCTTTGTTGCGTACGTTGTGGGGCACATCGATCTCTAGTTTATTTTTTGGGATAGATTTGGAAGTACGCTTCTTATCCACGGGGTTCTGCCTCTCTGCATGAGATCATGCGCGGGCCGTCCTCTCGATCGGTCCACACGTCCACACCAACACTACAATCCGGCCTTCAGCCGGCCCAGCCTTACAAGCCTTTGCTCGCCGTAGGCTTGGCGCGTGATGAAGCGTCGTCGATCGAAGTTGAGCGCTTTGATTTCTTCACTTCCAAAACGTGCGCAGATCGAATGACAGCTGGCGATGATGCTTGATCGATAGCGGGAATATCGACGTCTTGTTGACTGCGTACGGGGCGACGTAGTCACCGGCGATGTATTCCCTGACTTCCATCCCCTCGTCCAGCAGTTCGACTATTCGATCGTATCTCATATGAACTGTCGAGCGACTGAGGTTGCCGGCTCATGAAATCGCGACCGAGTTGCCCAAATGCTTCGAGATTCGTTGCGCTTGCCGTGGGATTCGAGCATCTGGCGCGCCTTGTGCGAGAACTCTTCTTATCCGCACGCCCACTCCTCCAGGGCATGCGCTGGTTCCGTGGGTAATTGGTTTGGTAATGCACCACCGAGCCATGCAGCTGTTTGCGGATGATCTCGGCTTCTTCCTCCGCGGCCTGGGGACTCAATTACTCTACCCCGATTCACCCGCTCAAGACGGTTAGTTCGCGTCTTCCAAGCAGACGAGTGAACCCGCGATCGAAAGTCACGAGGTGGCTGTTGGTTGAGATCACCGCGGCCGCAATCCATGCGTCAGGGATCGCGTTGCCTGAAAGCTTACCATCCAGGCAAATGCGACGTAGAGTTGCCCACTCTCGCCCACTGTCAGGCATTTCAACACCGGGAATTGCAAGTAATGCGTCCATGAAAGCGATTGCTTCCTTGATTGGCGACGGCTCCGGGAATACCTTCACGTTAGTCACGAGACGGAGAAATCCAGCGGCAACCATCGGCAGGATCTCGATGCTGCTGCCTGAGTCGCAGGCGACAATTGCCTCGTCGAGCCACGCGCGTGCTCTGGCATGATGCGGATGATCGCTGCGCGACGCGGCAACCACTACATTGATGTCAGGCGTCATCGCCTGCCGCGTCCAGCATCGAACGATTGGAGGTGGGATCGATGCCTTTTGCAAGGCCGCCTTTGCCTTGATATACCGGCAGCGTCCGACGTGCATTGACGCCACCGACAAGGCGCCGGCGCAAACGCAATCGCAGTCCTTCTTCAATCAGCGCGGTCAGACTCTTTTTCTCTCTTGCCGAAACCGCCTTGGCTCTGACCAGCAACTCGTCATTTATATCGAGCGTAGTCTTCATAAACCACCTATACAGATTTCTGTATAGAGTGTAATTGCCTCGGCTGCGCTTCGCAATACATGGAGCGGAGGGCGGTGCTCCGCCCTGTCGCAGCTTGATCGCGTCGTGCGATAAGCGCATCGAGTCTCTCGGTCAGCGCTCGCATCATCGTTCCCGACCTGCCACAGCGGAGCGACGCAGCATCGCAATCGCTGCACGCAGTTCGCGACGCTGGATCAGCGCCGAGCTGAAGCCATAGTCGACGAACACATTGACGAAGCTGATGAACAGGGTCGCCAGCGCGATCACGCCAAAGTCGGCGGGCACCAGCAACCTCGCAAGCACGACCAGCGTCAGCAACGACATCAGGCGCGTGCCCCATCGGTCGACGGCGATCCATAGCACCGAGCGAACCGCTGCAGCGCGGGTCCATTCAGGAGCGGGAGGCGGTGAGGAAGCGGTCAAGGAGGGGCCGACTGCAGCACAGTGACGCAGTTGGGGTGGTTCGTGGGTAGACTAGCTCTGCAAATGCGGACGCTCAAGCTCCTGCTTAGCGCGCAAACTCCGCAGCATGGGAATCATCGGTCGATCCGCCTCGAGCAGACCAATCTGTGCAAGCTCATCGACCTCCACGAACTGCAGTGGCTGGCCTTCGACCGACTGCGGCGTGCCGGTAAACGCGGTGACATGCCATAGATCGAGAAACACACTGCGATCGCCGTAGTCATATCGATAGGCAAGCAGCGGCTCGGCCATCGTGACTTCGATGCCGATTTCCTCTTTGAGTTCGCGACGCAGGCCATCGAACGGGGCTTCGCCCGGGTCAAGCTTGCCGCCCGGAAATTCCCATCCACCCGCCATGTGCTTGCCGGCCGGCCGCTGCGCAATCAGCACACGGCCTTCATGATCGAATAGGGCACCGGCCATGACGTGGATGGCGAGAGGGCCGTGGGCTGTGGGCTGTGGCCTGTAGGTTTCAGACATTGAGACACGCAACGCTTACACCAGAACGTCTTCTCGTTTCCGACTCTGGCTACAGCCTACGGCCCATAGCCTACAGCCTCTTCTTCCTCAGTCCGCCAACGCGCCGTGACAGTGCTTGTACTTCTTGCCCGAGCCGCAGGGGCAAGGCTCGTTGCGGCCGACCTTGCGGGTCTCACGAACGAACTGTTGCGGTGGCTGTTGCTCACCGCCAGCGAACTCATCGCCCGGCGGTTGTGGCTGGGCCAGTTGCTCGGGTTGCGCATGCTGGAACTGCATCGCACGCTCCAATCGTTGCTGACGCTCGGCCTCTTCGGCATCGATTTCCGCCTGCGACTTGAGCTGCATGCGCGACAGCAGCGATACCGTATCGTGCTTGATGCGATCCAGCATCGAGGTGAACAGCTCGAACGCTTCGCGCTTGTATTCCTGCTTCGGATTTTTCTGCGCGTAGCTGCGTAAATGAATTCCCTGGCGCAAGTAATCCATGGCTGCCAGGTGTTCACGCCAGTGCGAGTCGAGCTGTTGCAGCATGATGGCCTTTTCGAGGTGCCGTACTACCGGTGCACCATACGTCTCGACTTTCGTTTCGTACGCGCGATCGATTTCCGCCAGCACGCGATCGCGAACTGCTGTATCGGTCAACGCCGAATCCGCCGCGAGCCATCCCTTGAGATCCAGCGAGATCGCGAAGTCGCGTTCCAGTGTCTGCGCCAGCCCGTCCAGATCCCAGTTTTCATCGAGGCTGCCCGGCGGCACTTGTCGTTCGACGATGGTAGAAACGACTTCGTGACGAATACCGGCCACGGCATCGGCGACATCTTCGGCGGCCATGACCTCGGTGCGCTGCTGGTAGATCACCTTGCGTTGATCGTTCGCAACGTCATCGTATTCGAGCAGGTTCTTGCGGGCATCGAAATTGTGGGCCTCGACCTTACGCTGCGCACGCTCGATCTGTTTCGACAGCATGCGGCTCTCGATGACTTCGCCTTCCTTCATGCCGGCGGTCTGCAGCCAGCGCTTGGTGCGCTCGGGATCGCCGAAGATACGCATCAGATTGTCTTCGAGCGACAGGTAGAAACGGCTTGACCCAGGGTCGCCCTGGCGGCCGGAACGACCACGCAGCTGATTATCGATACGTCGCGATTCGTGACGTTCGGTGCCGATAATGTGCAGCCCGCCCGACGCGAGCACCTGCTCGTGGCGCGTCTTCCATTCCTCGCGAGCACGCTGACGTGAGACTTCATCGGCAGGATCGATCTGGTGCAGCTCGGCTTCGAGGCTGCCCCCGAGCACGATGTCGGTACCGCGACCGGCCATGTTCGTGGCTATCGTCACGGCACCGGGTCGACCGGCCTGCGCCACGATCGTCGCTTCGCGTTCGTGCTGCTTGGCATTCAGCACTTCATGCGGAATCGAATGCTGCGTGAGCATCTGCGCCAGAGACTCGGAGGTCTCGATCGAAGTCGTGCCGACCAGCGCCGGCTGACCGCGCGATACACAGTCGCGCACGTCTTCGAGAATCGCATCGAACTTGTCTTTGGCCGAGAGGTACACGAAATCCGGGTGATCCTTGCGGATCATATCGCGATGTGTGGGAACGACCACGACCTCAAGTCCATAGATCTGCTGAAACTCGAATGCCTCGGTGTCGGCCGTACCGGTCATGCCGGCCAGCTTCGAGTACATGCGAAAGAAATTCTGGAAAGTGATCGAGGCGACAGTCTGGTTCTCTTCGCGAACCCGCACACCCTCCTTCGCTTCGATGGCCTGGTGCAGGCCATCGGACCAGCGCCGGCCCTGCATGGTGCGACCGGTGAATTCATCGACGATGATCACTTCGCCATTGCGCACGATGTACTCGACATCGCGGTGATACAACGCGTGCGCACGCAACGCAGCGTTGAGGTGATGCATCAGGCGGATATTGGCCGCGTCGTACAGGCTCTGATCGGGCTGCAGCAGACCGATCTCGGCGATCAGCTCTTCGGCCCGCTCATGGCCCGAATCGGATAGATGCACCTGGCGGCCCTTTTCGTCGGCCCAGTAGTCGCCTTCGCCTTCTTCGGTTTCCTGGCGCTTCAAGCGCGGCGCCAGCTGGTTGATCTTGATGTATAGCTCGGTGCTTTCTTCCGCCGGACCGGAAATGATCAGCGGCGTACGCGCCTCGTCGATCAGGATCGAGTCGACCTCGTCGACGATGGCATAGGCCAGCCCGCGTTGCACACGATCCTCGAGACGAAACGCGAGGTTGTCGCGCAGATAGTCGAAGCCGTATTCGTTGTTGGTGCCGTAGGTAATGTCGCACGCGTAGGCGGCGCGCTTCTCATCGGAAGTCTGGCCGCTCTTGATGACGCCGACGGATAGGCCGAGAAAACGATACACGGCCGACATCCAGTCGGAATCGCGCTGCGCGAGGTACTCGTTCACCGTGACCACATGCACGCCCTTGGCAGGCAGGGCATTGAGATACGCCGGCAGGGTCGCGACCAGCGTCTTGCCTTCGCCGGTACGCATTTCGGAAATCTTGCCGGCGTTCAGCACCATGCCGCCGATCAGCTGCACATCGAAATGTCGCATACCGAGCGTACGCCGGGCTGCTTCGCGCACCGCTGCAAAGGCTTCAGGAAGAATGTCGTCGAGGGTTTCCTTACCCGCGAGGCGGCGGCGGAACTCCTCGGTCTTGTCATGAAGCTGCTGGTCGCTGAGCGCCTTGAACGCAGGTTCCAGCGCATTGATCTGCGAAACATGCCGGGAATAGCCGGCCACAAGCCGATTGTTCCGGCTTCCGAACAGCTGAGTGAGCCAATTCGCCACGCTTCAACTCCGGCAGGGACTAGTGGAAAAGCGCGGTATTGTACACGCGGTCAGACCGCGGTCCTTATCGGCGCAGCGTCCTTTGCTAGAGGCAGCGGGAGGAATTACAAGGGGCGAAGCGAAAAGTTTGCGGGTGGCACCGGCAGGCTCGCTGCCGACGCAGTCGGCAAGCTACTCCCGCACAAACCTCATCGGGTCGACCGCCCGGCCTTCCTTGAGAACTTCGAAGTGCAGGTGTGGCCCCGTTGAACGGCCGGTCGATCCAATTAACGCTATTGGCTGGCCCTTCTGAATCGTATCGCCGACGGACACCAGGACCCGCTGGTTGTGGCCATAGCGCGTGACATAGCCGTTGCCATGATTGATCTCGACGGTGCGGCCGTAGCCGAAGCGTTCCTTGGAATACGTGACGACGCCCGCGGCGACCGCGACCACCTGCGAGCCGGCGGGGGCTGCGAAGTCGATGCCACGATGAATGGCCTGGTGGCCATTGAACGGATCGGCGCGCTGGCCGAAATACGACGAAATCCAGCCCTGCAGCACCGGACGCCCGCCGGGAACGATCTGGCGATTCAGATTGCGCGTGGAAATCAGGCTCTCCAGCACGCTCAGCTGCCGCTCGCGATCCTTGATCTGATGACTGAGATCGTCGAGCATGCTCGACAGATCGGGGGATGCGACCATCGCGCCTTCGACCAGGCCTTCCGGTCCGCCGACCGCGGGCGGTGAATCGAAATTGAATTCGCCTTTGTCGAGATGGGCCATTTCAGTGAGGCGGCGACCCAGTGCATCCAGGCGAATGACGTGGGCGTTCATCTGGCCGACCCGGCCAGCGAGCGCATCGAGCCGTTCTTGCAGATCGCGCCTGGCTTCGGCCACCTGGAGCTTCTGGTCTTCCAGCTTGCGGGACCACTCGCCTACCTGACTCCCCGGCGAGGACAATGAATCGCTGCGCCCGAGCTGAAATCCGACCAGCAGCAGACCCGCAAACAATAGGACCGTGGCACCAGCGGCCATCGCCAGCATTCTCGGGCCGCCCAGTTCGATCTGGCGCGCGCGTCCGAGTCGCTTGGAGAAGACGATGACGTTCATGCCATGATGCCCTCGCGTTCGTCGTGAATCTGGCGCGACGAAACGTCCCTTCCGTGCGCCCTGCCCACTGCAAGGTTGCCAATACCGGCACTGCATATGGTATGCAGGCGATGATGGACGTAAAACCGCTGGTTCGTGTTGTACATCCTGGCGGCCCCGCTATCGTGCCCGGAATCGGGGTTCGTGAACCTCGATCCGGCCTTAGACCGGTGGCTTTGCGTCCCTGCCTTTCGACAGGTTTGCCCTTGACAGCGTAGTGGAATATGCAGAATTGTCATTGTAAAGATCAAGCACCCTTGCCACATAAGGAGCGTTTCAGCGTATGTCTGACCGTATGAAATCGCTCGCCGACAGCCTCGGCCCGTTGGTCGCAAATTTGGAACAGCGCGCGCGCGACCATCTGAACCTGACGGAAAAAGTCCGTGTTGCCCTAGATGGAGATGAGAAAGAACACGTCATTTCAGCTAGTTATCGCGGCGACACCCTGATTGTCGTTGCCGACTCGGCGGCATGGTGCCCACAGATCCGGTACGCACAGGCAGTTTTGCTCGAACGGCTGCGGGCCGCGGGCGAGACCCAGTTCACAAAAATCAAAGTGAAGGTCGGTGCGAGAATCGCTGAATAATTCGCGCCGCGGACAACGATTATGTCGCGCGGAATGACGTTGCGCAGCGCAATCTGCGCAACTCCGCGCGCGGCACGCCAGCGGCTCGACCCGGGCGCTGCGAGCGCACGATGTGGGTTTGGCGAATGCTTTCTGAGACGCGCTCCGTCGCGCCTCTATGGAAATGCACTTCATCGATGCGTCAGGCGCTGGCGGCGAGTGCAGTCGCGGGCGCGAATGCGATCGGTGCTTCGCTCATGCTGGCGAACATCGCCTCTTCCCAGGCATCCGGCGTAGCCAGCAAAGTGCGCAGCAGCCGATTGTTGAGCGCATGACCGGATTTATGGCCGCTGAATTCGCCGATGATGCTGCGACCGAGCAGATACAGATCGCCGATCGCATCCAGAATCTTGTGCTTCACGAACTCATCTTCGTAGCGCAGACCATCCTCGTTGAGGATTCCGTACTCGCCGAGCACG
>JAIBJL010000380.1 GCA_020029545.1 Gammaproteobacteria bacterium | reverse complement strand
GCGCAGCGCTGGCGCGTGCCTTGGCACTCGACCCCTCGCTGCTGTTCCTGGATGAGCCGACAGCCGGGCTGGACCCGATCTCGGCCGCTGAGTTCGATGAGCTGGTGCTGTATCTGCAGCGCGGTCTGAGGTTGACCGTGGTCATGATCACGCATGACCTGGACACGCTGATGGCTACCTGCGACCGTGTCGCCGTGCTGGTTGACAGAAAAATCGTGGTCGATACGCTCGATGGCATCATGAACAATCCGCATCCGTGGATTCAAGAATACTTTCATGGGCCGCGCGCTCGCGCCGCGCAACAAACGCCCGGGCAGCGCCAAGGTCAGGACTGAGCGACGATGGAAAAAGACGCCAAATATGTCGCCGTCGGTGCCTTTATTCTGCTGGTGCTCGCCATGGGCGTGGGATTCATTCTCTGGTACACCGATGCCAGCGGCGGTCGTGCCTATACCTTCTATGAAATCCAGTTCGCCGGCAGCGTGAACGGCCTGGATCGCGGTAGTCCGGTGCGCTATCTCGGTGTCGATGTCGGGCGGGTGCGCCGCCTGGGTATCGATCTGCAGAATCCAACGCGCGTTAATGTATTGGTCGAGGTCGACAAGACGACGCCCATTTCCTCGGCGACGCGCGCGAGTCTCGGGCTGCAAGGCGTGACCGGGTTGCTGTACATCAACCTGTATCAGGCCGCCGATGTCGAAAAGAGCACGGCATTGCGACAGGGGCAGGAATATCCGGTGATCGAATCGGTGGTGTCCGACTTCGACAGTTTCCTTGCCAGCCTGCCCGAACTGATGGGTCGGGCGAATGCATTGCTGGAACGCGTCGGGCGCGTCCTCTCCGATCGCAATCTCGAAGCGCTCTCGGGAACGCTGGCGAGCCTGCGCGAAACCACGGCGACCTTGCCAGCCACGTCGCGCAATGCGGCCCTGCTGGTCGATCAGTTGCGGGCCACGGTGCAAGAGATCCATGCGTCTGCCGAGACACTGAACGCCATGGTAAGCGAGGCACGGCCTGACGTGCGACAGGCGCTCGAGAAGATCACGCAGGTCACCGAGAATCTCGCGCAGGCTTCGCTGCGCGTCGATCGCTTCACGCAGCAGAGCGAGCAGCAACTGGGGCATTTCACGCAGAACGGCTTGTTCGAAATCGAACGACTGGTGCGGGAAGCCCGTTCGGCAGCGCGTGAATTTCAGGATTTGTCGCGCAGCCTGAAGGAAAATCCCTCGCAGATTCTGTATGAGCCACCCGAGAGCGGCGTCGAGATCGCACCATGAGGCCTGCCGTAGTGCCCGACAATCAAACTGGCCAAACTGGCGACATGACTCGTCACTCGAAGACACTCGCCATCGCGCTGGCTGCAGCGATGTGGTGGTTCACCGGCTGCAGTACCGGATCGCTGTTCGATGGCGAAACGCCGCCGCCTGTGAACTATGTGCTGGCCCCGGTGCCGTCGGCCGCGAGCGCTACGCCATCGGCGGCATCGAACACCGATCTCGCGATCGCCCGTCCCGATGTGGTGCCGGGGCTCGATACTCGCCGCATTGCCGTGTTGCGCGGACGGCAGCTCGACTATTATCGTCGTAGCGAATGGGGCGGTAGCGTGCCCGACGTGGTGCAGACGCTGCTGGTCGCCTCCCTCGACAATCAGAAGCTGTTTCGCAGCGTCACTTCCGAGCAGGCGCGCGTGTCCAGCGAATATCTGCTGGATGTCGAAGTGCGCGATTTCCAGGCGGAGTATGTCGAGGGTAACGCGGTCCCGCAGATCCGTGTCTCGATAATCGGTCGAATCATTCGCATTGCCGATCGCGAAATGATCGGCAGTGTGAGCGCCACCGCGCTCCGGCCGGCGGCCGACAACCGCATGAGCGAAGTGACAGCGGCATTTGAGGCAGCCGCACAGCAGGTGGCCGCGGAAATCGCCGGCAAGTCGGCACAGACAGTAAATGCCGATCAGGCATCGTCAACGAACCCGGCGCGCAAATCAGGTTGAGTCCGCGACCGGCATTGAATTATCTCCACGGGGATGTCCTCTTCGTGCACCGCTCGATGCAAGGGGCGAGCGGGATCAGAACGTACTGAGCCCGGTCGCTTCCATGAGGCGATACCGCCAGTAACGTCGCCAGTCCGTGTCCTGGTACGCGCCAAACGGCGCAGTGAATTGCGGCTCGCCGGTTTGCGCATCCGGCCGCTTGATATTGCCCCAGAGCGCATCGAAGTAGCCGATCATCTGCGATGACAGCGGTGAGCTCAGCGGCATGCGCAGCGCAAGGTTCGCTTCGAGGTTGTAGTTCGCCAGGTTGCGGCGTGTGAGGTTCGCGGAACCCAGCGAGGCGACCAGCACATCTGCCTGGTTGATGAGCATCAGCTTGGTGTGAAACTGTTCGCCGTGCGTGCGGTACCAGCGCACGTCGATCTTGCCGGCGCCTTCTCTCACCAGTTCGTTCGCGACTGGCCGATTCGGCACGCCATCCTTCTGGCGGCCGAACGCATCCTTGTTCGGGTCCAGAATCAATCGCACTGTCACGCCCCGCGCGGCGGCAGCCAGCAATGCATCGATCACCTTGCGATCGGCAAGATAGAACATGGCGATACGCACCATGTCGCCGTTGCGCGTCTGGCTCAACGCCTGTAAGAGATGCTCGCGAATCGCGATTTCGGTAAGCAACGAGATCCGTACCGCTTCGTCGGGCGGCATTGCAGCCGGCACCTGCGGTTCGGGCACGTAAATGTGACCCTTCCAGCCCGAGAATCGTGCGACCGCCATCTCGGCCGCGAGCACCTGCCGAGCCGTTTCGCCTTCCACTCGCAGCGCCACATTGGAATGTGCGCTGCTGGCATCGTGAGGATTGGCGGAAGTCACCACCGCCACCAGATTCCCATCCTCGCGATCGGCAATCGCGACCTTGCGATGATTGGCTTTGAAGTTGGCGAGCGCGAGCCAGCTGCGCAGCGTGACTTGGGATGGGCCGGTATCGAATGGATTCGGCATTGCACCGCGCTCTGGTGCGTTCCCCCACCATTGGACCAACAATCGCCACAGCGCTGAGTACGCGGGATTCGAGTCGCGCAGCAGCCCCAGGTCGGTCGTGACGACATCGATGCCGGCGTTGCGCAGATCGTCGAGCAATGCGGAGCGTGCGCCGCCGTAGACTTCGTTGATCGGGTCGGTGATCACCAGCACGGCAAGCGTCGGACGCACCAGTTTGCGTGCGATCAGATGCTGTATCAGTTCGCTGCTAAGACGTCGATGGGCTCCGCTCGCAGCACCCATCTGCTCGTTCAACAGGAAGAAATCGGTGACGACGAGCGATTGGGCGTTGTCGATGACGCTGAATATTTCGTCGAAGATCTGCTGCTCGTGAAACGCCTGGCCCTGGATGTCGACATAGCTGCGATCGGCAAGAAACTTCACCGTGGCGCTGCTGCTGATCACGGGGGGCGAACTGACGGCAGTCCCCGGCGGCAGGGGTTTGGTGACATTCCACGTGGCGACCGCAGCAACCAGCATGACGCAGCCGATGCCGATCCAGCGAGTTCTTATTTTGAGCATTCACTTCTCTGTCAACGATTCAAGGGTGCGGCAAATACCTGTGACCAGTAGATGTCGCCGCTGTCGCGCGGGTTGATCGCGAAAGCAATACCCATTTCGGTCGTGTTGCCGCTCATGATGTTGGCACAATGGCCCGGACTGTTGAGCCAACCGTCCACAACCTGCTGTGCGTTGGTGGGGCCCAGAGCGATATTTTCTGCCACCGCACGCCAGGTGTAGCCCACACGCGTGACTCGTTGCGCTGCAGTGCTGCCGTCGGTTCCTTCATGCTCGAAGTGGTCGTGTGTCGCCATGTCCCGAGCATGAATCGATGCTGCGCGTGTGAGCGCACTCGACAGCGCCAGAGGCGGTACGGCGCTGAAGCTGTTACGGCCGCAACGTCGAGCCTGGCTGCGCGCCTGATTCACCAGTGTCAGTGCGGCGGCGCTGATCTGACCCGCCTCCTTGATTGCGGGCGGTGTAAATTTCGATGCCACCACGATCCAGACCTTGCGATCGCGTCGATACATGCCGATGTCGGTGAAGTCGCGACCGACGATGGAGTCGCAATAGGCCTGGGCCAGCGTCCGCAGGATCAGCGCGTCGTCGTCGCTGCCTTCGACTCGCATGGAAGCCGAGTTCAGCGCGGGATACTTCGTCCGATCCAGCGCATCGCGCAAGCGTCCGCCTCGTGACCATTCGCGGGCCACAGCGTCCAGACTCCGGCTGCTCTGCAGTGCGGTTGCAGCCGCAGGATGATTGCCACAGCCTGTGGTACGCAATCGATTGATATCGTCGACGAGCGTGGCTTGAGCGGTCGCAGCGATCAGCAGCGACGACCCTGCGATGCAGGATGCCAACCACGCAACAGCCTGTTCATGCGCTAACACCGCGTCGGCAGAGGTCGGTTCATGGGGATGAATGGTTGAGCACCGGGAAGGAAGCATAAAACGTGAAGAGACGTTTGCGCTCATCGTCGACGCCCGGCCCCCGTGAGCACTACGCCGCCAGTGCGCCGCCTATCCATGTGCGGATGTGGCCGAGCTCGGCCTGGTTCGGCACCTTTTGCTCGCGCTCGCACAGGAAAAGGATTTGATTGAACAGTCGGGCGGTCAAGGTCGCCTCATCGTCAGCGCCCTGACCAAACACATGGCCGTTCATCTGCATGCCGCGCACCAGGAAGTTGACATCGCGAGGCCGAACTCTCAGGCCCTCGGACTCGACGCACTGGCGACATACCGACTGCACGGTCGTGGTCAACTTGAACTCCTGTGTCTTCAGGACTTGGACCAGCGCGCCAATCAAGATGCTCAAGTCTTTGGGCGCCAGCATCGGAGCGCCGGTCAGAACGCAGACGTCCCGGACCACGGGAAAAACCGCCTCGGCACCGGCCCACGGTGATTCCGGCTCCTGTTCCGGCAGCGCCTCTTCCAGTTCATGCTGGCTCGGATCCAACACCCG
>JAIBJL010000379.1 GCA_020029545.1 Gammaproteobacteria bacterium | reverse complement strand
GCCGGCCTTTGCCATCCTCGACTTTCAGGTGTCGCAGGTGCGGATAGTCGGCGAACGCGGCCCCGATCAGCGGTTGCGCGCCACGACAGTAGCCACACCAGTCGGTGCCGAATTCAACAACCGCCGGTCCGCGCAGCGCGTCGATGTCCGCTCGTTCCGGCTGGCTGGTTGCGTAGGCTGCTGCCATGGATCACCTCGATCGTTGGCGAAGGTGTTCGATGAACGCACCACCGATGCGGGTTGGTCCCAACGGGTGAGGCGTCAGCCGTTGGCAGCCTGCACCAGTGGCCAGGCCGGCAGCTCGGCGACGCCAGCAGTCTCGCTGCTCGGGGGCGCGGCTTCTTCTGCCGTCTTCGCGCGGGCGGCGTGAGATCGATGGCCCACATCCTGCTGCGCCTCCGCTTGCTCCGTCGCAGCACCTGGCGATTCCGTGGAGCGATGGGACTGCGCAGCGCAGTGAGTCGCGTGCTGTTGACTGCTCAGGCGCGGAATCGGTTCCTCGCCATGCAATCGCAGGCGATTGATTTCCAGCCAGCGTTCGATGTGACGACAAAAACGCTGGATGCCGCGTGCGCGCAGCACCAGCAAGCCGTGGCCTTCAAACATCTGCTCTTCTGCAGGCGATACGTGATACCACCATTGCAGACGCTCCAGCTTCGCGCCGTTGTGAAACGGCAGGGTAATGGAGAAGCGTCGTCCGCGGCGCGTGGGCTCGGTCTCGGCAAAAGCGAAGTAGTCTTCGAGTGCGCGCGGCAGTTCGATGAGTGGCATCGGCAGTTTTGGAGAGGACAAAAGATGTCGATCGATGATAGCGACTCTCCTGTCGCCGATCCACTACATGAGAGCGAATGACCGAGGACTGACACAAATATTTCACCGGCCCGTTCAAACTGGCCCATTCAAAGCTCCACGTCTACCGGTTGCCGCGGCTAATCGCCACCGCCTTCTAGAGAGCGAAATAGACAGCAAGACCTACGGCGATCAATAGCGCCACCGTAACGGCGATGGCGATGAGGGGCCTCATTCTGCGCGGTGCGAGAGGTTCTGCCACGGGGGTGATCGGGTCTGCCGATGCTGCGTCAGTACCGCCAAGATAGCGATCGATGCCGGCCGCAAACGACTCGGCATGCTCGTAACGTCGGCGCGGATCGCGTTCCAGAGCCTTGAGCACCAGCGGACTGAGCTGCGCTAGTTCGCGATTGAGCGTCGTGGGTTGCGTAGAGCGCTGGTGACACAGTTCATCAAGCCATGCCGGTGCGTCACTCAATGCGCTATCGACGTGCCGGTTGAGTGCAGGCGGTGCGACATTCGTTGCCGTTTGCGCTGCCGTTCGCGGTAGGGTTGCCGCTGCTTTTTGAGTATGGCGGGGGGTGTTGCCGCTCAGCAGTTCGAATAGCAGGACGCCCAGCGAGTAGATATCGCTGGCCGGTGTGATCGCATCGCCGCGCACTTGCTCCGGGCTCGCGTAATCGGGTGTCAGTACGCGCACATCGGCATGCGTGACTACCATGGTCTGATCGACACGGCGCTCATCGAGGACCTTGGCGATGCCGAAGTCGACCAGCTTCGGCACTCCCTCGCCGGTGACCAGTACATTCGACGGCTTCAGGTCGCGATGCACGATGGATTGGCGATGTGCCGCATGCACGGCGCGGCACACCGACTGAAACAGTCGCAGACGGCTGCGCAGGTCCAGGCGACGCAGGTCGCAGTACCTGTCGATCGGCTGTCCCTGCAGATATTCCATCACCAGGTAAGGCATGCCTTCGGCGGTGCTGCCGCCGTCGAGCAGCCTGGCAATGTTCGGATGATCGAGGGCCCCCAGGATCTGGCGTTCGATTTTCAGCCGGCTGTGCAATTGCGGCGAGGCATTGGCGCGCCGGATGATCTTGATCGCCACGGCGGGGCCGGGTGCATCGCGCGGGACGCCGAGTAACACATCGCACATGCCGCCGCTGCCGATTTTTTCGGTGACCAGGTAGCGGCCGATTTGCAATCCTATGGTGGGATGGGCGTTGGACGATTGCGTCGCGTCGCTCCACCACTCGGCATGCGTGATTTCCAGTTTGAAGGCGGCCATGGCCTCGCGGTACAAGGCCGGGTCGTCGCGGCATGCCTCACGCAGCCAGGCGAAGCGGCGCTCGATCGGCAGCTTCCCGGCCGCACGCAGTATTTCGGTCAGGGATTGGCTTGAGCGTTGCATGCAAGGCAGGCGCGAACGCGGGAAACGGGGCGCGATTGTAGCCGGATTGCGCAGCGCCGCGCGGTCGTGCTTCCAAACAGGTCAATGGCTAGGTAAGTCCGCACCAAGAATGCGCCGATCCCGCGGTCGTTGCGCCCCTGGTGAGATGTCTGGGGTGAGATGTCGGGGGTGCGATGTTTGGGGTGAGATGTTTGGGATGCGATGTTTGGGTGCGAAGGTCTGTCATCGACACGTCACGTCGCGCTGCGCCGGCGCAGCGTTGCTTTGCAATGCATGGTGGCGGGTCGCACAATGTTGCGGAGCCATCGTGAGTTCGTCACGCCCACCAGCACGTGAACCATTGTGAACAGCACGCCTAAGCCGATTTCCCAGAATGCCGACATCCGTTATCTCGGCAAGTTGCTCGGCGATGTGATTCGCGCCTATGGCGGCGAGGCTCTGTTTCAGCGGATCGAGTACATCCGCGCCACATCGGTAGATCGCCACCGCGGCATTGCGGGGGCAACGGACATGGACCGCGGCCTCGATGCGCTGTCGCTGGATGACACCTTGGCATTCGTGCGCGGCTTCATGCTGTTCTCGATGCTGGCCAATCTCGCCGAGGATCGACAGGGCGCGGCGGAGAGATTCGGCGACAGCGTGGCGACTGCGATGCAGCGACTGGCGAAGCAGGGGATCGACGCAGGCGCGGCGGCCGCACTGCTGGATCGCGCCCTGATCGTACCGGTACTGACCGCGCATCCGACGGAAGTCATGCGCAAGAGCATGCTCGACCATCGCAATCGGATTGCGGAGTTGATGCGCTTCCGCGATCAGGGGCGCAGCGAGACACCCGACGGCGATCTCATCGAGCAGGCCATCGTGCGGCAGATTGCACTGTTGTGGCAGACACGACCGTTGCGTCGCGAACGAATCGTCGTCGCCGATGAAGTGGATATTGCGTTGGCGTACCTGCGCGACATTTTTCTTCCCGTGCTGCCGACGTTGTATTCCCGCTGGGAGCGCGTGTTACCGCACCGGCCACGCAGCTTTTTGCGGCTGGGCAATTGGATCGGCGGCGATCGCGACGGCAATCCGAACGTCAACGCCGATTCGCTGCATCTCACCATCGGACGGGCGTCGGAATCGCTGCTGGCCCGTTATCTGGATGATCTGCACGCACTCGGTGCCGAACTCTCCATTTCGACCGAGCTGGCAACGACCACCGGCGAACTCGGACAGCTGGCCGATACCGGCGGCGATATCAATCCAGTCCGACGTGACGAGCCCTATCGCCGCGCCATTACCGGCATTTATGCACGACTGGCCGCCACCTACCTGCGCAATACCGGCCGTGCGCCGGCGCGTATCTCGTCCGTCCCCGGCGAACCGTATGCGAGCGCCGATGCATTGCGTGCCGATCTCGTCGCGATCGCGCATTCGCTGGGTGAAGGCGGCGCCGGCATCCTGGCAACCGGCGGGGCGCTGGGTCGCATGATCCGCGCCGTCGAAACTTTCGGCTTTCATCTTGCGACGCTGGATCTACGTCAGAATGCCGACGTCCATCAGCGCGTTGTCGCCGACCTGCTCAAGGTGGCAGGTGTCGAAGCCGATTACCAGCAACTGGATGAAGCAGCGCGCGTCACCTTGCTGCGACGGGAGCTGGCGAGCGAGCGGCTGCTGGCCAGTCCATTTGCGCAGTACACGGACGAAACGCTGTCCGAACTCGCCATCGTGCGCGCCGCCGCGCAGGCACATGCGAAGTTCGGCCCTGCCTGTATCACGACCTACATCATTTCCAAGTGCGAGAGCGTGTCGGACATGCTCGAGGTCAATGTGCTGCTCAAGGAGGCCGGTCTGTATCGGCCGTCGCAGCCGGCGCAGGCACCCATCATGGTGGTGCCGTTGTTCGAAACGATTCAGGATCTGGAGAACTCGCCGGTCGTGATGCGTGCGTGGCTGTCGCTGCCCGAAATGCAGGCGACGACGCAGTTGCGAGGGCATCAGGAAGTGATGGTCGGCTACTCGGACTCGAACAAGGACGGGGGCTATCTGACTTCCGTATGGAGTCTCAATCAGGCCACGCGCGCGCTCGCGAAAGTATTCGAGGAAGCGCACACGACAATGCAGATCTTTCACGGCCGCGGCGGCGCGGTCGGCCGCGGTGGGGGCTCATCGTTCTCGGCAATTCGTGCGCAGCCGGCCGGTACGGTGCAGGGTCGCATCCGCATCACCGAGCAAGGTGAGGTGATTGCGGCGAAGTACGGCACGCGCGACAGCGCGACGGCGAACCTGGAAGCGATCACGGCGGCGACCTTGCTGGCATCGCTGGAACCGGCGCAGGCGTCGGCTGCGAAGGCGGCACGATTCGCCCAGGCGATGGATTCCATTTCCAAGGAAGCGTTCCGCACCTATCGCGGCCTGGTGTACGAGACCGAAGGTTTCAAGACGTTCTTCCGCCAGATGACGCCGCTGCTGGAGATTGCCGAACTGAAGATCGGCTCACGCCCGGCGTCGCGCACGAAGTCCGATCGCATCGAAGATCTGCGTGCCATTCCCTGGGTATTCAGCTGGGCGCAGGCCCGCGTGATGCTACCGGGCTGGTACGGTGTGGGGCAGGCGTTGAAGTCGTATCCGGATCAGGGATTGCTGCGCGAGATGGCCGCGGGATGGCCGTTCTTTCAGGCCACCCTCGACAACCTGGAGATGGTGCTGGCGAAGTCGGACATGGGCATTGCGGCGCGCTATGCAACGCTCGTACAGGACGCCGATTTGTCGGCGCGTATTTTCAGCCGTATCCGCGAGGCATGGTCGCTGACTCACGAGTGCCTGCTCGGCA
>JAIBJL010000378.1 GCA_020029545.1 Gammaproteobacteria bacterium | reverse complement strand
GGTCGATCTGAGCGGCTTCAATCTGCCCGTACTGCAACCGTACATCGCACAGATGACTGCGATGACTTTGCATTCCGGTAAGCTCGACCTCCGTGGCGACCTTGTTCTTGCTGCGGCCAACGCCGCGCCACTGCGGCTCAGCTTCAAAGGCGATGTCGCCGCGACAAATTTCCGCACCACCGATCAGTTTGTGAAGGAAGACTTCGTGAAGTGGCGCAGTTTGAACGTCAGCGGTCTGAGTTTCGAACAGAATCCGGATCGTCTGACGATCGAGAAGATCACGGCACGTGGACCGTATGCTCGCGTCATCATCGCACAGGATCGAACGTTGAACGTGAGCCGGGTGCTGACAATTGACGAGCACAGTACCCCGGCGCGCGAATCATCCGGCCGCCAGACAATACCGCAACGTACCGGGCCGCACCGCACAGAGTCGCACCGTGCAGGGCCGCAACGTGCAGGGCCGCAACGTCCAGGTTATGACGATGCCGGGAAACCGCCCGAAGAATCCGCTCGGCCTGCCGCGGCCAGCAACACAGCGGCCGCTTTCCCCATGCGCATCAAATCGGTCCAAGTCATCGATGGGTCCGCGAACTTTGCGGACTATTCGATTGAGCCTTCATTTGCGACAGGCATTCTCGGTCTCAATGGAACCGTCACCGGGCTATCCTCGGAGGCCAACTCGCGCGCGAAGGTGAAGTTCAAGGGCAACGTCGACAGATACGCACCGGTCGACATCACCGGCACGGTCAATCTGCTGTCGGCCGCGAAGTACACCGACCTCGCGATGAACTTTCGCAACATGGAACTCACCACGTTCAATCCCTACTCCGGAAAGTTCGCCGGCTATCACATCGCGCGGGGCAAACTCTCCACCGAGCTCAAGTACCAGGTCGAGGATCGCAAGCTGAATGCGGAGCACCACATCGTTGTGGACGGGCTCGAATTCGGTGCCAAGACCGACTCGAAGGATGCCGCTCCCATTCCGGTCAAACTCGCCGTTGCCTTGCTCAAGGACCGCAACGGCGTGATCGATATTCAACTACCGGTGAGCGGCAGCCTGGACGATCCGACATTCCGGGTGGGACCGATCGTTTGGAAAGCGTTCCTCGGTCTGTTGACCAAGATCGTAACGGCGCCGTTTGCGGCGATCGGCGCGTTATTCGGCGGCGGCGACGAGTTGGCGTACGTTGAGTTTCCATCAGGGTCCGCGGACCTCACGGCCGCGGAACTCGACAAGCTCGGCAAGCTCTCGAAAGCGCTCGTCGAGCGCCCGCAGCTGCGACTCGACGTACCACTGACGCTCGCGAATGAGCAAGATGCAACTGCACTGGCTCAACAAGCCCTGGACGAGCGAGTTCCACCCGAGACGTCCGCTACTTTGGATGATGCGGCAAAACGGCGGCGCCTTGCTCAACTCGAAAAGACTTACAGCAGTCTGGCAAAGGCAGCGCCTGTCTATCCAGCGGAAACGAAGACGCAGTCCGGTGTCGATTGGAACGCGCGCCTGACATGGATTCAACAAGCGCTCATCGACAAGCTCAAGCCGGAGCCGAACGCACTCGATGCGCTTGCACGGCAGCGAGCCCAGGCCGTTCAGGCAGCGATGTTGGCCAATACGGAGATCGCTCCCGAGCGCGTTTTCATTACGACAGATAGAAAGGCGCAGGTGACTCCGGCGGGAACCGTGCGTATGGAAATGAAGCTGGAATGAGACCTCAGTAGGCTGTCGCCGAAGGGTCACCGACAGAATCGTCAATTCCGCCTTTCATGAATGAAAATGGCTTCACTATTCACTTCACCAAACGAGTCAACGGCTCGGCTCAACGGCTCGGCGCGCTCTTCTTTCGCACGCCGATCATCCCGGACGCGGCGGCCCGCACGATGCGGCGGAATTTCGGGCATTCCATGTGGCTCGGCGCCGTGCAGGCAGCAGCGTGCCGCAGGCTGCCGGCGTCGGCCGGGTGCGCCGGGGACCCTATCCCCTGGTTCTTCGTGCGCGTCCCACCCGCTCACGACTCACCCTTCCCGCACGGAAGTCGCATCGCTCACTAGTGCCTGGCTTTCGCTAAACTACGCAGCCTCGCTATCGCAGTGGAGTTGTTATGGGATTTCTTTCCGGCAAGCGCGTCCTGATCGTCGGTCTGGCAACCGAGCGCTCCATCGCTCATGGCATCGCGAGCGCCATGCATCGTGAAGGCGCGCAATTGGCGTTCAGCTACCAGGATCGCTTCAAGGACCGCGTCGAAAGCATGGCGGGCGATTTCGACTCCCGCCTGACCTTCGAAATGGATGTCGCCAGCGACGCCAGCATCGAAGCCGGTTTCGGCCACCTCAAACAGCAGTGGGACGGTCTCGATGCAGTCGTCCACGCGGTCGCGTTCGCGCCGCAGGAAGCGCTGCGCGGCAGCCTCATCGATTCGACCACGCGCGAAAACTTTCGCATCGCTCACGACATCTCCAGCTACAGCCTGATTGCGATCGCCAAACAGGCCGTGCCCCTGATGAAAGATCGTGCGGGTGCTCTGCTGACCATGAGTTACCTGGGAGCCGTCCGCTCGCTGCCCAGCTACAACGTCATGGGCCTCGCCAAGGCCAGCCTGGAGGCTGGGGTACGCTTTCTGGCTGCCGATCTGGGTGAGCGAGGCATCCGCGTCAACGGCATTTCGGCAGGCCCCATCAAGACGCTGGCCGCGGCGGGTATCGGCGGGTTTCGCAAGATGCTGAGTCACGTCGCCGCGACGGCCCCTATCCGCCGCAATGTCTCGCTCGAAGACGTCGGCAATACTGCGGCTTTTCTGTGCTCCGACCTCTCCGCCGGCATTACCGGAGAGATCGTCTATGTGGATGGTGGCTACAGCACCGTGGGCATGAAGCTGCCGGAGACGCCGGAAACCTGACCTATTCGAAGACGTTCGCGTGACGCACGACGTCGGCCCGTTGCTCGGCCGCTTCGATATAGGCAGTAAATTCTTCATTGCCCAGCTGTCGCTCCGCCTGCAATCTTCGTGACGAGCGAGCGCCGGCCGGCTCCTGGGCAGGATCGCCGGCCCGCACTGCACTGAGCGCATACACGGCGTAATTGCCGTCATCAGTCACAATGCCCGCATACAGCGGCTTGTCTGCGGCAATCTTGTTCGATGGCGCCGCAAACGCGGCACGCACGACAGCCGGTGGTGCGATCGCATCCTGACGATTCACGAAGCGCTTGCCCACCGGAGTCAGGCCACCCTCGGTCATGACGGCGCCCCAGGCATCGCCTTTCTGCAGGCGCCCGACGGCATCGGCGCCCTTCTTCGCAGCGGCATCGCGTGTGAACTGCGTACGCAGCCGCGTTTCGATCTGCGCACGCACGTCGGCGAGCGGTTTCGGCTCCGCCGGCTTGTGATCGGTGACCCGCAGGATCACCGCGCGATCCTCCCCAATGGCAACCAATGGGCTGTTCTGGCGACGCTCCAGCACGTCTTCACTGAACGCGGCTTCGATCACACCGGCATCCGCACCGAGTTCGCCGCCCCCCTGGCGAGTGAATCCCTTGAGCGTACGCAATGGCAGATTGAGCGCTGTCGCCACGGGCGTAAGTTCGGTCAGGCTCGCAAACGACTGATCCGCCATCTTCTGCGATTCATCGTAGAAAATTGTCTGTGAACGCTCCTGGCGATAGGCGGCTTCCAGCTCCGCGCGCACCTCGTCGTAGCTGCGGATCTTGCCCGCTTCGATTTCATCCAGACGAATCACGTGGTAGCCGAACTGAGTCTTGATCGGACCGCGGATCTCGCCGGGCTGCATGGCGAACAACGTCTCTTCGAACGGACCCACAAACATGCCGCGCTGCGCCCAACCCAGATCGCCGCCCTGCTGGGCCGAGCCCGGGTCTTTGGAATTGTCTTTGGCAAGTTGCGCAAAATCCGCACCTGCCTTCGCTTTGTCGAGCAACTCCTGCGCTTTCTTTTGTGCGGCCGCATCGTCGATACCGTCGGCCGCAACGATAAGAATGTGCCGAGCCTTGCGTCGCTCCGGACTCTCGTAACGTTCCTTCGACTGCTCGTAATACTCTTTCAACGCCTCTTCCGTCACTTTGACGCTGGCCTCCGCAGCGGCGCGCGTGAGTTCGAGGTACTCCAGATCGACCGTCTCCGCCGTCAGGTAGTCGCTCTTGTGTCCGTCGTACCAGGACTGAATCTGTGCATCGGTCAGCTTGACCTGATCGGCAAATGAACTCGCAGCAATCAACGCGTAGTCCAGTTCCCGCTCCTGCTTCTCCAGGCGATAGCGACGCTCCAGTTCCGCAGGCGTGACGAAAGCCGAATCGATCACGCCGTTCTGGAGTTGCGTCGTCAGCAGTTCGGTCTTGAGATCGGATTCGAACTTGGTCGTGGTCATGCCGGCTTGACGGATCAGGGCGTGGTAGCGATCGGCCGAAAATTTACCGTCGGCCTGAAACTGCGGAATTTCCCTGACGCGCTTCGCCAGCGCCTCGTCCGTCACGTAATAGCCGTTCTCGCGCGCGCGTTGAGTGAGCAATGTCTGGCGCACGAACTGATCGAGCAGGGCGCTCTGCTGCGACTTGACTAGCTCCGGCGGAATTTCGCCCTGCATCATCTGCTGCAACTGCGACATGCGCTGCTGCCACGCACGGCGTACGGTCTCGACGGGAATCTTTTCGCCGTCGACTTTGGCTGCGAACGTTGCCGACTTCGACTGGAAATCGATGCCCCAGAACACGAACACCACTGCGACCGCGCCGAGAAACAACGACGCAACCCAGCCGCTGACTTTATCTCTTATCTTTTGCAGCATGAACGATGAGGTGATGAGTGAGGATGGGCATCGCACCCGGATGGGAAAATCACACTCGCAAACATCGGGGCGCTGAACTCGCGTGTCCCGATCCGTAAACCCGCTGCCGACATCCGGCAGGGATTCACGCTTTGCTTGAGAAATTGGCGGAGCGGACGGGACTCGAACCCGCGACCCCCGGCGTGACAGGCCGGTATTCTAACCAGCTGAACTACCGCTCCG
>JAIBJL010000084.1 GCA_020029545.1 Gammaproteobacteria bacterium | reverse complement strand
CGGCTGCTGCGGAGCATCGCAACAGCGGCGGTGGGCGCCGCACTGGTGCTGCTGTTCGTAGTGCTCCCGGCCGAGTACCACATTGACCCGACCGGTGTCGGGCGGGCGCTCGGCCTGACGGCGCTGCACCAGAACAATACTCGTACGCTGCAGATCAAAGACGTGTCCGGCGGCAATGAGCGCTATCGGGAGATCAAGATTCCCGAAGCGGGTCAGCCCATCCCGTTGCCGAATCCCGCGGTGTTTCAGGCCAAGACGGCAGCAGCACAATCCCGGAGCCTCTCGATCAAATTGGCGCCGGGCGAGGAAACCGAGGTCAAGGCCGTGCTGGATGAAGGGCAAGTCATTCTGTTCTCATGGAAGGCAGCCAACGGCGAGGTGTACACGGATTTCCACGGGCACGAACCCAGCGCGGGGCAGGATGCTTTCGTTCGCTACGAAGAACAGCAGTCGGGAACGGCTGGGCAGGGCTCCTTGGTGGCGCCGTTCGCGGGTGAGCACGGCTGGTACTGGGTGAACGTCAGTGTGCAACCCGTGACGATCACTCTGAATATCAGCGGCTACTACAAGGACATCGTCGACTACGGCATTCTCAACAGCGTTGCTGGATAGGACGGGCGATGCGTACCGGAATCAGGTTCGCCTGTGCACCGCTTGCTGTGTTGTTGCCCTCGCTCGCGCTGGCTCACGGCGTGGCGGGTGCCGATGCGCAATTTCTCGCGAACGCGTCCGGGCTGCAAATTGCTCCGTTCATGTATCTCGGCGCGAAGCACATGGTCACGGGCTACGACCATTTACTCTATCTGGCGGGCGTTATCTTCTTTCTGTATCGGCTCAAGGACATCGCCTGGTATGTCACCTTGTTCGCGCTGGGCCACAGCCTGACGCTGCTGCTGGGTGTCCTGGCGGGCATTCACGCGAATGCTTACATTGTCGACGCGATCATCGGCTTGTCGGTCGTTTACAAGGCACTTGAGAACATAGGGGCACTCAAGCGGTTCGGCCTGCGGATCGACAGTCGCGCAGCGGTCCTGTTATTCGGCCTCGCCCACGGGTTTGGTCTGTCGACGAAGTTACAGGATCTGTCACTCTCGGAAGACGGACTGGTCGGCAACATGGTTGCCTTCAACGGCGGAGTGGAACTTGGGCAGTTCGCCGCCCTGGCGTTGATTCTCATCGCATTCCAGGCGTGGCGCCGGAGCGATTCGTTCTATCGCACCGCGTATGCCGCTAACGTGCTGCTCATGGCCGCCGGGTTCGTTCTATTCGGCTACCAGGTTGCCGGTTACTACATTGCCTGAGACTACCGCACCTCAGTGTGGTGCATTTTCGTTGCTCGATGTACTGGCGGCGGTACGAGAACTGCTAGGCTCGGCGGCGGTAGCGGCTTTGTCTGCGCCTGCGTCAGGCAACGGTGATGCGCTGATCAAGCGGCCGTTCATATCGGTTCGATTCATGCCGCTGACCTCGTAGAGCGCTTCAAATCCCGGCTTCATCGGCGTGGCCTTCGCGAGATCCTGTAGTTTTCCAGCCTCCACCAGCACTTCGGCCATGTGCATCACCGCGACATCGCGCGTCCCGGCAATGATCAGGAACTGGTTGCCGTTCGGCCCGACGAATGACGAGATATATCCGTAGTCGTGATAGAGCTGGTCACTGTCGAGCGGCGAGCCGCCCTGACTGATGTAGTTGTGCTTGCTTTGGTGGTCGACGATTTCGTCGTACGTCTCTCCGACGGAGAACCTGGAGTTCGCGAACACCAGGTCCTGCAACATCCCCATGCCACTGAGGTAGCCGATATAGACAACGTGCGCAGATTTGAGCATTTGCGCAGTAACGTCCGATGCGACGAAAATCTGCACTCGCTTCTTCCGCGCTGCCAGGATGGGAACCACGTCGCGCAAGGCATAAGCGCTCGCGATCGGCAGGTACGAGAGATCGAGATTGACGTACTGGTCAGACGTCTCGGGATGCAGATACTGCAGCTCCTGCAAGTCGGCAGAAGAATTGATGTTGAATTCCCGGATCAATCGACGCACTTCCTTGCTGCTGTCGGTCTCGCCGAAAATGTAGTAGTTGCCTACGACGATGCAGATCGGAAAGTCATCGTCGAGCAGACTGGACCAAACCGGACTAGTGCGTACTGCGACGCGCTCGACGTCGTCAGTCGTAGCCATGTGCCGGCTGTAGAGGAGAACGGCATTGCCGAGCAGCGACAGGGCAAGAACCGCCACTATCCACGTCCGCTTCTTCTTTGCAGCCACAGGCGGCGGGGTAGCGGCTTGTTCATCGAGAGGTCGCCGTTGAGGCGCAGGCTGAAGAGCCAGCCGATACTCCCCCTTGGGAATGAGAACACGTGCCGGCTCATTGCTGCCGGGGCCGTCATAGTATTCGTCCAGCTTGCGGCGCAGCTTGTGGATATAGACGCGGACACTGGCATCTTGTGCCATATCGAAGTCCGTGCCCTTGCCGAAGACCTCCATGGCGATTTCGACTTCTTTGGGCCTGCGCCCGGCGAGCGATTCTTGCAGCAGGAATTCGAACAGACGTAGCAAGGCCCCCGTGCGTCCGAAAACGTTGTGCGCGCGCAGTTTGTCCGCCTGCGCCTGTATGCCTATGTGCTCATCCACCGTCGCGATTCTAACGTTGTCGAGCGTTAATAAGCGTTAACGAGTCACGCACCTCTGGCGGGTTCCTCCAGGACGACGCCCTGTTTGACGCGCAGGCGAATGCGTCGGGTCGCGCTCCAATCGCGCAGCGGATCGCCGTCGAGGGCGAGCAGACTCGCTTCGTAGCCGTCGTCGAAACGGCCGAGCCGGCGTTTGGGAAAGATTGCCGCCGGCGTGTCGGTGCTCCAGATGCGAAGCAAGTGGACATCGTCGAAGGCTTTGATCTCGCGCAGGAAGGCAACTTCCCCGATCGAGGTGTCGCTGACATTATCGCTTCCGATCGCGAACTTCACCCCGGCCGCTTGCAGCAGCCGATAGTTGGCACGCAGGCGGTCCAGCGCTTCGGGGAGGTCGGCTGGCGGTAGCAGGATCTTGAGGTTGGCGGCCGTTGTCATCACCACCACGCCGTGCCGCGCAGCCAACTCTGCGTCGGCCTTGTCGATCATGCCAAAGGTCGGCGGGTGAGCGAGCTGATCGACGCCGGCGCCGACCGCATCTCTGAAGTCGGACGCGGTAGCGATGTGCGCCGCGACGGGCAGATTCTCCTGATGCGCCTTGCGCACGATCGCGGGCAGGAGTTCGGGGTCCAGCCCCGCTCTCTTCGTGGCCGGGGGGGCGAATGCCGTCCT
The DNA here is from genome assembly GCA_020029545.1 of Gammaproteobacteria bacterium. GTDB lineage: Bacteria > Pseudomonadota > Gammaproteobacteria > Steroidobacterales > Steroidobacteraceae > Steroidobacter. The sequence goes on along the minus strand of JAIBJL010000084.1, from coordinate 12,323 downwards.
GCCGCCCGGACTCTGCAAGACGACCTTCAGGATATCCCCATGCTTGGCACGGATCTTCGACCACTTCGCCTCCAGGTCCGCCACCGACTCGATCTGAAAATAAGTGGTCCCGTCGAGTTGGTCGGCCGTGAGTCCGGGGTACAAGCCCTGCTTGAGCAGCATGGCTTGTAGCTGCGAGGGATGTCCGCCAATACCCGTCAGCATGCCGTCGCCGAAGGCCATGTCCAGCCCGCCCGGGCGGTTCAAACCCAACGCGTCCTTCCACGTTTCATCCATCAAGGTCGGCCCGAGCATGCGTGTGTAGAAGACGCCGTCGGCCAGGTGACGAGTCACGAGCTTGCGATCGTCGGCTGCAGTCTTTACGCCGAAGCCGTGATTGTGCGCATCGGCGAAGGGTGAGACGACACAGGCACCGGCGAGGTCCAGCGTGCGGTCGACGCGCGCCGGTCGACGGTGCGTGAAGCGTCCGTCCACACTGAAGCGCGTGCCGGGGGAGAACTTCTCGCCGTCGAACCACAGGCCGTTCTCGAATGCGAGCGTGGCACTCGCGGCGGCCATTGCGTGCGCTGGCAGCGACAGAAATGCGGCGGCACCCAGTAGAAATTCGCGACGACTGACTGCTGGCCGAACGGCGTTCGGATAGAGGTGTATTGAACGGTTCATGGAAGCTCCATCGATAACTTTAAGACAGCACGGAAGGAGCTTCGATGGCTGCGCCGAAAATCACCCGGCAGCAGTCTGTCGCGTGTTGCTCCAGACGACCTGCGCCGCACCAACGAGCGCGAGCAGCACGCCCCAGGCAACCCACTGCGGATCGCCGACCATGAAGCCGACCCGGAACGCCAGGTTCAGGCCCTGGAGAATCCACACGCAGCCCATGAGGACCATCGCCACCCCCAGCAGGGAACTGACGATACGCATTACACCGTTGAACAGCTTTCTCATGATTGTGCCTCCACCCCCCTTTGGGTGGAGGTTAAACCTGGCGCCGCGTCTGCGCCAGCGCCCGGCTCATGCAGTGGATATCATCGTGTAGATCGCCGTCGGGAGCACGCTAGCAGGTGCTCCCGACAGGCGGGTGGGGCGGGGCGCATTGCAGGTCGGCACTTCGGTGACTACGCAGCCCATCCGGGAATTAGGATGGCAGCGCGGACCGGCGCGATCATGGTACTGCGCGAAGGCGCCGGCCCGCCGCGATTGCGCTGGCGGTCTACGAGGCCGCGGGCTGGTCGATGTAGCCTTTCGGCCCCGGTGTGTAGAACGTGGTCGGGTCGGGCGCGGCCAGCGGCACATTACGCGCGAAGCGGTGAGGCAGATCGGGGTTGGCGATAAAGAGTTTGCCGTAGACGATGAAGTCGGCGAGACCCGACTGCAGTGCGGCGGTGCCGCTGTCCTTGGTAAAGCCGCCGGCGGCGGCGAACGTGCCTGAATAGTGTGGCCGCAACAGTTCGAATGTGCCCGGCAACGCAGTCTGCAGCACGTGCAGATAGGCCAGGCCCTTGCCGGCCAGGGCTTTGACCAACGTGGTGTAGGTTTCCACGGGATCGGCATCGTTGATGTCGTTGAAGGGCATTCCCGGGGCGATCTTGATACCCACCTTGGCGGGTGATCCGGCGGCGGCGATCATCGCGTCCAGCACTTCCATGACGAAGCGGATGCGGTTGTTGACGTTGCCGCCATACTGATCGGTACGCAGATTCGTGTTCGAGGACAGGAACTGCATGGGCAGGTAGCCGGACGCGGCGTGCAGCTCGACCCCTTTGAAGCCCGCTTTGAAGGCATTGCGCGTGGCCTGGGCATACTCCTCGACGATCACGCCAATCTCCGCGGTCGATAGCGCGTGCGGTGTGCCGAAATCCTGGAGCCCTTTGGCATCGGTCCAGATTTGTCCGGCGGGCTTGACCGCGGAGGGCGCGACCAATGGTTGATCGGTGAAGCGATTGAGCGGCGAGCCGATGCGACCCACGTGCATCAGCTGCACGAACATATGGCCGTGTTTGGCGCTGACCGCATCGGTAATCTTTTTCCAGCCGGCCACTTGCTCGGCGGTCTCGATGGCGGGCGTGCGCGCATAGCCGATGCCCCCGGCGGAAGGGGCGGTGCCTTCCGTTAAGATGAGACCGGCGGAGGCGCGTTGCGAGTAGTACTCGATGGCCATGTCGGAGGGCACGCCGTTGGTCAGCATGCGGCTGCGGGTCATCGGGGACATGATCATGCGATTGGGCACTTCGAGGGTGCCGATCTTGCCCGGTGTAAAAAGGTCCACACTTGTCACGGATTGTCTCCAGCTAAATCAAACGACTCACTACATCACATCCGCCATCCGCGTCCCTCGCCGCGAAGGGTTTCGAGGGAGACAGGATCGACGTCCGGGCACACAAACATAACGAAGAAAATAACGAACAGAATATTTTTTGATCGAGAATCGAGAATCGACAATCAATAATCTTAGGCTATCATGAGTTTAATCGGTAGAATTTCGTCGCGCCCAAGATTTCGCACCTCGCCGGTGCCGGGCGCAATGGACACAATCGCAATGTTAGGTACCTCCATCGTATGACTGCAGGCAAGTCTATGGCTAATAAGCTCGCACCCCATTCCGCGACGCCGTCCCCGAATCGGTCCGAGGCGACCCTGATTCCGCTGACAAAGCGTCTGGAGATGTATCGGCTGCTGAGTCTGACCCGACAAGCGGAGCAGCGAGCCTTCGATCTCTTTTTGCAAAATCAGATCAAAGGCACGAGCCATCTGTCTCTGGGGCAGGAGGCCGTCGCGGCCGGTGCGGCGGCGGCGATGCAGCCGGGTGATTTGTCCTTCTGTACCTACCGAGGACATGCGCACACGCTGGCGCGCGGCGTGCCGGTGGAGAAAGTGCTGGGTGAATTGATGGGCCGCGACAATGGGCTGATGCGCGGCAAGGGCGGCTCGATGCACCTGACCTCCGTCGAGCATGGCGTGATGGGGTCGTACGCGATCATCGGGGCGCACCTGCCGATCGCCTGTGGCGCCGCCTGGCGGGCGCAGTACAAAGGCCACAAGGACGTGTCGGTGTGCTTTTTCGGCGATGGCACCACCAACATCGGTGCGTTTCATGAGGCCCTGAACTTTGCGGCGTGCATGAAACTGCCGGTGGTGTTCGTCTGCGAAAACAATCTGTACATGGAGTACACGCCGATCGCGGACGTGATCCCGGTGCAGTACCCGGCCGCCGATCGCGCCGCGGCCTACGGACTGGATCGCATCGTGATCGACGGCAATGACGTCGATGTGGTCTATGAGACGCTGTCGCAGGCGTATGCCAAAGCGCGCGCCGGTCACGGCCCGTCACTGGTTGAATGCCTGACCTACCGGTACTCGGGCCATAGTCGCGCCGACCCGGCCAAGTATCGACCGGCGGGCGAATTGGAGAAATGGAAGGAGCGTGACCCGGTCAAGGCGTATCGTAAGCGGCTGGGCGCCTTGGGCGTTGCAGACGCCAAGCTCGATGCGATTGATGCCGAGATTCTGAAGATCATCGATGAGGCCACCCAGGCCTGTCAGGCGGCACCGCCCACTTCGACGGATATTCTTTTCACTGACGTTTACGCGGACGGGGGATGCGCATGGCGGAACTGACCTATCGCGAGGCGGTCGCGCGCGGCATTGCACAGGAAATGGCGCGTGATGAAAACGTCGTGTTCCTGGGCGAGGATGTTGCAAAAGCGGGCGGGGTATTCAAGGCGACGGTCGGACTGCTCGAGCAGTTCGGGCCCAAGCGCGTGCTGGATACGCCGATTTCAGAACAGGCGATCTTGGGCGCGGCCATGGGCGCAGCCATGACCGGCCTCAGGCCGATAGCCGAGATCATGTTCGCGGACTTCATTGCGGTCTGTTACGACTACATCGCCAACGAGTTTCCGAAAACGCGCTACATGACGAATGGGCAGATCACGATGCCGCTCGTCGTGCGTTGTGGCAACGGGGGCGGTGCCCGTTTCGGTGCCCAGCACAGTCAGAGCGTCGAGAACTGGTGCATGCAGTTTCCCGGTCTCAAGGTGGTAGCGCCGTCCTCGCCTGTGGATGTCGTCGGCTTGCTCGCCGCGGCGGTGCGCGATCCGAACCCGGTCGTCTTCCTGGAGCACAAGTCGCTGTACGCCACGAAGGGCGAGGTGCCGGAGGGGGAGATCGTGGACCAGCTGGGCATCGCCAAGATTCTGCGTCCGGGACGGGATGCCACGATTCTGGCGCTGGGGATGATGGTGTCGCGCGCGCTGCAGGCGGCGCAGACGCTGCAGTCCGAGCATGGCATCGATTGCGAAGTCATCGATGTGCGCTCCCTGGTGCCGCTGGATACGCAATGCATCCTCGGCTCGGTGGCTCGCACCGGGCGCGTCTTCACGGTGGAAGAGAACCCGCGGCAGTTGGGTTGGGGCGCTGAGCTGGTGTCGATCATCGCCGATGAGTCGTTCTACGACCTGGACGGTCCGCTGGTGCGCATTACGACGCCGAATATCCCGCTGCCCGCTGCGGATGCGCTCGAAGATCTCGCGATTCCTTCGGTGTCCCGGATCGTCGACACGATCCGCCGCGCGCTGTCGGCTTAACGTACGGGCGGTGCTGCGATGAATGTGTTGATGCCGCAATTGGGCGAGACGGTGGCCGAGGGGACCATCACCAAATGGTACAAGGCGGTGGGCGATAGCGTGGCCGCCGGTGAATTGCTGTTCGATATCGAAACCGACAAGACCGCCATGGAGGTGCCGTCCATGGCGGCTGGCGTGTTACGCGAGATCCGTGCGCAGAGTGGCCAGACGGTCGCGGTGGGTGCGGTGGTGGCGGTCCTCGCGCAGAGCGGTGCCGCGAGTGCGGCAGAAACCGCTCCCCGCGCTCCAGAAAAGACTCCCGCTCCTGCTGCCACCGCCGAGGTGAGCCCGGCTCGCCCGCCGCCGACAGGCACCGCCGGGCAGCAGTCGCCGTCCGCTGCGTCCCCGCCTGTGTCTCCTGGCACCGGCCGGGCGATCGACCCGTACCACGGACTACGCACGCCGGAGAAGAACTTTGGCAAGGCCATGTTGCCTAATGGCGCGCGGATCACGCCCTTGGCGCGACGACTGGCCGCGCAGACCGGCATCGACCTGGCGACGCTGCATGGGTCGGGACCGCGGGGCCGCATCGTGGCGGCTGACGTGCGCCAAGCCCGGCCTGCCGGCGGGGCGGTCAACGCCAGTGCCCCCCTGGCGAGTCCTGAGGCAAGCTTCGATCAGATCAAGTCGCTGTATACCGGCACACCTTATCGGGAGCTGCCGGTCGATGGCTTGCGCAAAACCATTGCGCGTCGATTGTCCGAAGCCAAACAGCAGATCCCGCATTTCTATCTCAGCTCGGACCTGGACGTAGAGGCCCTGCTCAGGTTACGCAAAGAGATCAACGAGACGGGGGCGAATCGTGTGTCGGTCAACGACATGCTGGTCAAGGCCTACGCCTTGGCGCTGCGCGAGGTCCCCGAGGCCAACGTGGTGTGGGCGGGCGATCGGTTGTTGCAATTGGCGCACGCCGACATCGGCGTCGCGGTCGCGATTCCGGGTGGGCTGATTACGCCCATCGTGCGCCAGGCCGATACCCAGAGCTTATCGAACCTGGCCAGCGAGTTGGCCGGGCTGATTGCGCGCGCCCGAGAGCGCAAACTGCAGCCCAGCGAATACACGGGCGGTTCCGCCAGCGTGAGCAATCTCGGCATGTACGGGGTGCGCAGCTTTCAGGCGATCGTCAATCCGCCGCAGGCGACGATTTTGGCCGTGGGCGCGGCGGAGCGCCGGCCGGTGGAAGCGCCGGACGGCACGTTGCGTGCGACGACGATGCTGTCGGTGTCGCTCTCGGTCGACCACCGCGCCGTGGACGGCGCGACGGCGGGCAAATTGCTCGCCGCGCTGCGAACGCTGGTCGAACATCCACTCCGTATTCTTCTGTAGAGGTTGAAGGTCTGTGAAGTACAACCGTCCGTATGCGACGGCCCATTGGGGCACGCAAGCGAAAGATTGGGAAGGGGGCGTTGACTACCACCGCTTGCGCACGGAGCGGCTGGCACGCTGCCAGGCGGCGATCAAGAGCAACGGCCTGGGCGCGGTGCTGTGTTTCAACTTCGACAATATCCGCTACATCACCGGCACCCACGTCGGGGAATGGGCGCGTGACAAATTCATCCGCTATACCGTGTGTGCCGCCGAGGGCAAGCCGTTCCTGTGGGATCCGGCGGCGCCCGCCAAGCGGATTTCGGCGCCCTGGATCGCTGATCAGGTCGCGGCCGGTCATTCGACGATGCAGGGCGGTCTGCCGTTGACGATGGGTATTCAGGCCGACTTCGCGCGGGGAATCAAAAAAGCCCTGGTGGATCTGGGCGTGGACCAGCTGCCGGTGGGCATCGATGTGATGGAGTTGCCCATGATTCGTGCGCTGGAGAGCGAGGGCATCGAAGTCGTGGATGGCCAGCAGGCCATGCTCGATGCGCGCGAGGTGAAGACCCAGGACGAGATTGAACTCTTGAAAGTGGCTTGTGCGATGGTGGATGCGGCCTATGTCGACGTCGTCAAGGCCATTCGTCCGGGCACGCGTGAAAATGAATTGGTGGCCATCGTCAATGATCGGCTGTTCCGTCTGGGCTCCGAACGCGTCGAGTGCGTCAACTCCGTGTCGGGTGCGCGCGGCCGTCCCCATTGTCACACCTTCTCCGACCGGTTGATCCAGCCGGGCGACATGGTGTTTCTCGACATCATGCATTCCTACAACGGCTATCGCACCTGCTACTACCGCACCTTCATCTGTGGTGAGCCGAACAAGTATCAGGTCGAAGCCTATGAAAAGGCGTCGAAGTGGATTTCCGCGTCGATCGACATGATCCGTCCCGGCGTCACGCCGGATGAAATTGCCGCGGTCTGGCCCAAGGCCGAGGAATTCGGCTATCGAGATGAAGCGGAGGCCTTCCTGCTGCAGTATGGACACGGCGTGGGATTGTCTTTATGGGAGCGGCCGATCATTTCGCGGCGCTATAGCGGCAACACGCGACCCCTGAAGGAGGGCATGGTGTTCGCGCTCGAAACGTGGTGCGGCGCGGAGGACGGTTCCGGCGCGGCCCGCATCGAGGAGGAGGTCGTGGTAACCCGCAACGGCTGCGAGATCATCACCAATTTCCCCTCCGACCATCTGATGTCCTGCGGACTGCCTGGTTGTGAGGTGTTTTGAGCGCGGCGTCTTGAGTCAATCGGGGCGCAAGTCGGGACTAAGATGAGTACATCTGACAGCAGTGACCGCTGCGACCTGGTCATTATCGGAGCCGGACCGGGTGGATATGTGGCCGCGGTGCGCGCCGCCCAGCTCGGACTGAAAGTCACATTGGTGGAGCGTGAGCTCCTGGGAGGCGTCTGCCTCAACTGGGGATGCATTCCGACCAAGGCGCTGTTGCGATCGGCGGAAGTCTATGCCGAGCTGCATCATCTGGAGGATTTCGGGCTGTCGTGCAGCGGGGCGAAATTCGACTTCCCGAAGGTCATCGAGCGGTCTCGGGCAATTGCGCGCCAGCTGAATGCGGGCGTGGCGTATTTGATGAAGAAACACAAAGTCAACGTCGTGGCGGGAACGGCGACGCTGACGGCAGCTCGTCCCGCCCCGCGGGTGCGAGTCCAGCTGAACGCCGGCGGAAGCCGCGAGTTCGCGGCCAAGCACGTGATCCTGGCGAGCGGCGCCCGTGCGCGGACGATTCCGGCGGCCGGCATGGTCCCCAACGGCAAAGCCCTCTGGACGTACCGCGAAGCGATGACACCCAAGGAGCGGCCCGAGTCGTTGGTCGTGATCGGTTCCGGTGCCATCGGTCTCGAGTTTGCTTGCTTCTATCGCAGTCTCGGCACGCAAGTGACGGTCGTCGAGGCGCTCGATCGCATCCTTCCCGTGGAGGACGCGGAAGTCTCCGCGGCGGCGCAGGCAGCGTTTGAACGGCGCGGGTTGCAGTTTCGGGTCGGTGCGAAGGTGCGCAACGTGACGCAAGCCGCCGCGGGTGCGCTCGTGGAACTGGAGCAGGGCGGCAAACGCGAAGTCCTCCAGTCCGAGGCGGTGCTGATTTCCGTCGGGATCGAAGCCAATGTGGAACACCTGGGCCTTGAGCAACTGGGTGTCAAGCTGGAAAAGGGACACGTCGTCACCGACGCGCATGGCGCCACCAACGTCGCCGGACTATTTGCGATCGGCGATGTGGCCGGCGGGCCGTGGCTGGCCCACAAGGCAAGCCATGAAGCCGTGCGGTGTGTCGAGCACCTCGCGGGTGTCGCGACGGGTCATGCCAATTCCCCGATTCCGGCCTGCACCTACACCTCGCCGCAGGTCGCCTCGGTGGGCCTGACGGAGGCCGCCGCGAAGGCGAGCGGCAGAGACATCAAGGTCGGCCGGTTTCCGCTGCGTGCCAATGGCAAGGCGCTGGCTGCCGGTGTGCCGGAAGGATTTGTGAAGACGATCTTCGATGCGACGACGGGTCAGTTGCTGGGAGCGCATCTGCTCGGCGCAGAAGTGACCGAATTGATTCAGGGGTTTGTGCTGGCGATGACCCTGGAATCGACCGAGGCGGAAATCGTGGCGACGGTCTTTCCGCATCCCACCCTGTCGGAGTCCATGCACGAGTCGGTCCTGGACTCACTCGGCATGGCCCTGCACATCTAAAGCACACAGCCCCATAGAGCACAGACTCATGGCGATATTCCATTTCGACCCCCAGAACGGCATCGACTGGCTGCGCGTGCTCTGCGGTGTCTTCCTGTTGCCGCATGCCTGGGGCAAGGTGACCTCGCCGGGTCCTCTCGGGTTCTTCAAGGCGGCGGGTTTTCCGCAGCCGGCGACTTTCATGTATCTGGGCCTGGTGTTCGAGGTGATTGCCGGCCTGGCGCTGATCGTCGGTTTCTGGCCGCAGGTGTTCGGTTGGGCCACGGCGGCGTTCCTGCTGGTGGCGACCGCCGCGAGCTTCAAGGTCAGCAAGGGGAACTGGATCTGGTTGGGGGGTGGCTGCGAATACCCTGCGTTCTGGGCCATTTGCTGCGTCATCGTGGCGACCCATGCCTAGCCGGGCGGATCAGCGCACGCCGGTCACGATCGTCACCGGCTTTCTGGGCAGCGGCAAGACGACGCTGCTCAACCGCGCGCTGCGCTCCCCGTTGCTGGCCAACGCAGCGGTAGTCATCAACGAGTTCGGCACCGTTGCGCTCGATCACTTGCTCAGCGAGGCCAGTGACGACCAGATCGTCTTGCTTGAGAACGGCTGCTTGTGCTGCACGGTCTTTGGCGATCTCATCGCGACGCTCAATCGTCTCTACCACGCGCGGGAGGCGGGCGAGGTGCCACGCTTCGACCGGGTCATTGTGGAGACCTCCGGGTTGGCCGATCCACGACCGGTGCTACAGGCGTTCCTGTCCGACCCGACGCTGGAAGGACTCTTTCGCGTCGATGCCGTGCTGGCGATCGTGGACGCGATCAATGGCCCGGGAACCTTGCAGCGGCATGACGAATCGGCGCATCAAGTGGCGCTGGCCGATCGCATCCTGATCTCCAAGTTGGATTGGGTCGGCACCGACGCAGCTCGGCAATCGACGCAGGACTTGCGCCAGCACCTCCGCAGGATCAATCCGTTTGCCGAGCTGTATGACGGCAACGATCCCGCGGTGGATCCGGTCGCGCTGGTGTGCAAGGCGGGATTTTCGCTGCGGGGTGATGCCGCCGCCGTCCTGCGCTGGCTACCTGCCGACACCGCGCAGGTCGATGAGGCAGCGGCGGACCCGCAGGCACCGTCGGGCTTGCATCTCGGTCCGAAGATCACCTCGTTCTGCCTGGTTCGCGAGGAGCCCACCTCGCTCTATGGGTTGGAGCTGCTGCTTGGGGCCGTCGAGAAGAACCTGGGTCCCTCCCTGCTGCGGCTCAAAGGACTCGTTCACGTGAAAGAGTCTCCCGAGCGGCCGGCAGTCATTCATGGCGCACAGCATCTGCTCCATAACATGGTCTGGCTCGACGCTTGGCCGAGCGCCGATCGCTCCACACGGATCGTCTTCATCACTACCGGGGTCCCTCGTGCGGCACTGGAGGAGATGGTAGGGCTGTTGGACCGCGTGGCCCGGCGTACGGCCGCCGCGCGTGAGCGGGCGCAGTCGGCCGCCGCCGGATGAGAGGCGCGTGGCGCTCAAATGCGGCCCGAGCTGACGATGGTCTCGAACGTCTGTCCCTCGGTGACTCTTGAGCAATGCCACCGCCGTCGCGACGTCCTCGCGCATGCAGGTGTGCGCCAGCGTGATGCCCATCGAGTTCGTTGCGCTTGGTAATCCGGGGCAGGGCGCGGTCAATCGGTAGCGGAGTCGGCGATCGCCGTGCCATCGATCGGGATGCGCATTGAGGAACTCGGCTAGTTCCTGACGGCTGATCTGATCGGTGCCACGCGCGGAGGCCGCGTTGCTTTTCCAGGCAGACGAAGCCCTGGGCGAACAGCCGATTGAGGGCTTCCCGGATCGGTGTACTGCCGGTGTTGTAGCGCTTGCGCAGCGTTTCCGCGCGCAGCTTGGCCTGCGGCTGCAATCGCGCCGCGAGGACATCCGCTCGCAATTGATACTATAGGGCGAGCCCTTCTGTTTTCATCCTCTTGCCACTGATCGACGGAGAATCGTGTGAAAGTCTCATTTATTGGCCTCGGACGCATGGGGCAGGTAATGGCGGGTCGTCTACTGGACGCCGGCCATGAGCTGATGGTCTACAACCGCAGTCCCGATAAGGCCGTGGAGCTGGCCCGACGAGGTGCGAAAGTCGCCAAGAGTCTCGCGGAGGCCAGTCATCAGGGTGCTCCGGTGCTGACCATGCTGGCGGATGATCGTGCCCTGAATGCCGTGACCACCGAGAGCGGCGGACTCATCGACAGCCTGCCGCGGCAGGGTATCCATGTCGCCATGGGGACGCATCAGATGGACACCATTCAGGCACTGGCAAACGCTCACGCCGCGGCGGGGCAGATCCTGATCGCTGCCCCGGTCTTGGGACGGCCCGCGGTGGCCCAAGCGGGCAAGCTCGGCATCATTGCTGCGGGACCGGAGCAAGCAATCCAGACGGTCCAGCCACTGTTCGATGCGATCGGTCGGCGGACCTTTGCGGCCGGGACCACGCCGTCTTCCGCCTCACTGTTGAAGCTGTGCAATAACCTGGTGCTCGCCTGTGCCATCGAGGCGATGGGGGAGGCCTTTTCGCTGGTCGGCAAGGCGGGCGTGGCCACCAGCAGCTTTCGTGATGTGCTCACCGATGGGCTATTTCAGTGCCTTGCTTACGAGTCCTACAGCCGCGCCATCGTCGAGGGGACATGGGACGAAGTGAACCTGACCGCAACCTTGGCGCTCAAGGACCTGCGCAACGTATTGGCCGTTGCCGAGACCTTGAAGGTCCCGCTGCCCAGTGCGAACGTGTGTCGTGACCGCCTGCTCGGCGCCGCCGCGCAGGGGGATGCCGAGCGCGACTGGTCGGTGATGGCGCTGGAGCAGGCGCGCGCCAGCGGATTGGACCGAAGGTAGGTTAGCCGTTCGCGACCGCTTCGACGCCGACGCGGCGCGGGGCGGTTTCCTTCAGGAACAGCGTCGCTACGGCACCGACCGACAGGCCGATCAAGGCCACCACCAGCATGTACTGGATCCCGTAGCTCTGGGCGACGAAGCCGGCAATGGCCGGGGCGACGCCGCCGCCGAAGATTTCGCCGGGGCCGACGATCAGCCCGGTGGTCGAGGAGACCAGCCCCCGTGGTGCGGCCTCGGAGGCGATCGGGCCGGTGATCAGGCCCAGCATGCCGAAGTTGCAAAAGCAGGCGACGAATAGGTAGAAGAACAGCAGCCCCAGCGAAGTGCCCGTGTTGGCGAACAGGTACACGAACGTCGCGGCGCCGAGGAAGCCGATCAACGCCGTCGGCTTGCGGCCGATGAGGTCGGAGAGACCCGGCAGGACGACCTGACCGGCGAAGCCGCCGAAGCCGATCGCAGAGACCACGAAGCCCATGTTCGTCGGGCTGAGCTTGACGTAGTCCGTCAGGTACTGCGGCGTCAGCGCACTGAGCGTGAAGATGCCGGACATGGCGCACAACAGTAGGATCATTGCCAGCGGCACGTTGCGCACCTTGAAAACCTCGCTCAGTTTGGCGTGCTCATGCGAGGCGCTGGCGCCCTTGACCCCCAGTTCGTGCGGTTCGCGAATCACCTTGGCGAGCAGAGCGGCCACGATGAGGCCGGGAATGGCTACCAGCACGAATACCCAGTGCCAACTGGTGATCTGCAGCATCTGTGTGGCCAGGATGGGGC
>JAIBJL010000377.1 GCA_020029545.1 Gammaproteobacteria bacterium | reverse complement strand
CATGCACCGTGACCATATCGGAACGCGCAAACAGATCGTCCAGCGACAGCGCCTGCTCGACACCCGACGACAGCTGCCAGGCACGCTGCACCGTGATCTGTGGATCGAAACCGAGTACGCGCATGCCGAGATGGTGAGCGGCATTGGCAACTTCCACGCCGATCGCGCCCAACCCGACGACGCCGAGCGTCCGCCCCGGCAGCTCGTGGCCGACGAATTTTTTCTTGCCCTTTTCGACCGCTTCTTCCAGCTGTTCGCCCTCGCCCTGCAGGCCGCGCACGTATTCCCATGCCTGGCAGATATTGCGCGCCGCGAGAAACAAACCTGCGATCACCAATTCCTTGACGGCGTTGGCATTCGCCCCTGGAGCGTTGAAGACCGGTACGCCGCGTTTCGAGAACCGGCCGACCGGAATATTGTTGGTGCCCGCACCGGCGCGTGCCACCGCCTTGACGCTGGCGGGCACTTCCATCGAATGCATGTCCGCCGAGCGCAACATCACGGCATCGGGATGTCCGATGTCGGAAGCCACTTCGTAGCGGTCCCGCGGCAGGCGCTCTAGACCGCTGAGGGAGATGTGATTGAGCGTGAGAATCTTGAATGACATGAACCGGTAAGCCTTATGTGTGCGTGTGGGTAAGGCTCCACGATTCTCTCGCAGAGAACGCCGAGCCCGCAAAGGTCGAATGAAGGAAGACTGTCAGGTTCGGATGACGACCGGAAGTATCCTCAGCAGGCGAGCTACTTCCGATCATCTACCCTTCTTACTCCGTCGGCTCCGCGGATGGGCCTTGTGCATCGCCCTCGCCAAGCGTGTCGCCGGTCCCCTCGATACCGTCGGCGCCTTCGACGCCTTCGGCAATGATGCATTCGAGTCCGACCAGACGATCGCCCTCGTCCAGGCGAATCAGGCGCACGCCCTGCGTATTGCGGCCTTGCACGGAAATGTCTTTCACCGGCGTACGCACCAGCGTTCCGCCTGAGCTGATCAGCATGATTTCGTCGTCCTGCTTGATCTGCATCGCACCGACCATGCGCCCGTTGCGATCGCTGATCTGCAGCGCAATGACGCCCTGGCCGCCGCGGCCATGGACCGGGAACTCTTCCACCGGCGTGAGTTTGCCGTACCCGTTCTGGGAGGCGGTGAGCACCATGCCCTCCTGATCCAGCGTAATCAGCGAAATCAATTCCTCGCCTTCCGGCAAGCGAATGCCGCGCACGCCGCCAGCGGTCCGCCCCATCGGACGCACATCGTCCTCGGCAAAACGAATCGCCTTACCCCCGCTGGAACACAGAATGATCTGCTTGCTGCCGTCGGTGATGTCGACACCCACCAGGCGATCGCCCTGGTCCAGTTCAATGGCGATAATGCCGGCGGTACGTGGCCGCGAGAACGCGTCGAGCGAGGTCTTTTTAACCGTGCCTTGCGCAGTCGCCATGAACACGAACTTGTTTTCCTCGAACTCGTGAATCGGCAGCACGGCATTGATGCGTTCGCCTTCCTGCAGGGGCAACAGATTCACAATCGGCTTACCGCGCGATCCGCGACTGGCCTGCGGCAGCTGGTAGACCTTCAGCCAGTACATTTTGCCGGCGCTGGAGAAACACAACAGCGTGTCGTGCGTGTTCGCCACGAACAGCTTGTCGATGAAGTCTTCATCCTTGACCGCAGCTGCGGCCCTGCCGCGACCGCCACGACGCTGCGCCTGATAGTCGGTCACCGGCTGCGATTTCGCGTAACCGCCGTGCGACAGCGTGACCACCATATCCTGCGGCTCGATCAGGTCCTCCAGCGTGAGATCCGAATGCGTCTGGATGATCTCGGTACGCCGGGAATCGCCAAACTTCTGGCGAATCTCTTCCAGTTCCGTGCGCACGACAGTCAACAGCCGCTCAGGGCGCGCGAGGATGTCGCCGAGATCCTGGATCTGCACCAGCAATTCCTGGAACTCGCTGATGATCTTGTCCTGTTCCAGGCCCGTGAGACGGTTCAGACGCAGATCGAGAATGGCCTGCGCCTGCACCTCGGACAACCGATAACCTTCCGCCTTCAGACCGAATTCCGCGCCCAGCCCGTCGGGGCGCGTCGCAACACTGCCGGCACGCTCCAGCATCTGCGGAACGGCACCGCCCGACCACAGGCGCTCCATCAGGCCCACCTTCGCTTCCGCCGGCGTCGGCGAAGCCTTGATCAGCGCGATCACCTCGTCGATATTGGCCAGCGCCACGGCCTGGCCTTCCAGGACATGAGCGCGTTCGCGTGCCTTGCGCAGATCGTAAATCGTGCGGCGGGTGATGACTTCGCGCCGATGCCGCAGGAAGGCCTCGAGCATTTCCTTGAGGTTGAGCAGCTTCGGCTGACCCTCCTGCAAGGCCACCATGTTGATGCCGAACACCGATTCCATCGGCGTGTGCTTGAACAGATTGTTCAACACGATGTCGGTCACTTCACCGCGTTTGAGTTCGATGACGATCCGCATGCCGTCCTTGTCGGACTCATCGCGCAAGCCATCGGGGAAGGAAATGCCCTCGATGATCTTTTCTTTCGCAAGTTCCGCAATGCGCTCCATCAGCCGCGCCTTGTTCACCTGGAACGGCAGCTCGGTGACGACAATGGTCTGTCGACCCTTTTCGTCTTCCTCGATATGAGTGCGCGCGCGCATGTACACGCGACCGCGGCCGGTGCTGTAGGCGGCGAACAGTTCCTGCGTCCCATTGATGATGCCGGCGGTCGGAAAATCCGGACCGGGCACGTGCTGCATCAAACCCGCGATCGAGATGCTCGGATCGTCGACGAGCGCGACGCAGGCATCGAGAATCTCGCCGAGATTGTGCGGCGGAATGTTCGTCGCCATTCCCACGGCAATACCGGCTGACCCGTTGATCAGCAGGTTCGGCACGCGTGTCGGCAGGACCACCGGCTCCTGTTCCTTGCCATCATAGTTGTCGGCGAAATCGACGGTCTCCTTGTCGATGTCTGCCAGCAACTCGGAAGCGAGCGCCGTCATGCGGCACTCGGTATATCGGTACGCGGCCGGTGGGTCGCCGTCGATGGAGCCGAAATTCCCCTGGCCGTCGACCAGCATGTAACGCATGGAGAAGTTCTGCGCCATGCGCACCAGCGCGTCGTAGGCCGAGGTATCACCATGCGGGTGATATTTACCGAGCACATCACCGACCACGCGCGCGCACTTCACATAGGTGCGGGTATGGACGTTATTGCTTTCGTGCATCGCGAACAGAATGCGCCGATGCACCGGCTTGAGGCCGTCGCGGACATCCGGCAACGCACGTCCCACGATCACGCTCATCGCGTAATCGAGATAGGACTGCCGCATTTCGTCTTCGAGATTGACGTTCAGTATTTCGCGCGCGATTTCAGCCATGAAGCTTGTATCTTGTTGCTCTACTTTGCGATGCGAGCGCTTGCGTCAGCAGCGACGATTCGCCGCCAACGACACCCGCTTCCGGACTTCGGTTTCACGCCCTGTGAAGTGCTATCCCGCTGGCAATCACGGTGGCGCAATGAAGTCGCAAATGTTAGCACAATGAAGCGTTTAACCGAACCCTTATCCATATCCGCGGCTATACTTCGCGGCACTTCTTCCGCAGGACTTTCATGCAGCACGTCGACACGCTCATCGCCGCTCGCTGGATTATTCCGATCGAACCCCATGGCAGCGTTCTGGACGACCACGCTGTGGCAGTCCACCAGGGTCGCATCGTGGCGGTTTTGCCGGAAAAACAAGCACGGGAGCGGTTCATGCCGCAGCAACTGGTCGAGCGCCGATCGCATGTACTGCTGCCCGGACTGGTCAATACACACGCGCATGCAGCCATGTCGCTGTTGCGCGGCGCGGCGGAAAGCGCCCACTTCGACCACTGGCTGCAACGTCAAGTCTGGCCGTTGGAGCAGCGCTGGCTCGACGCAGATTACGTGCGCGACGGCACCGAACTCGCGATCGCCGATATGCTGACCAGCGGCACCACGTGTTTTGCCGACATGCACCTGTTTCCGGAAGCCACCGCACAGATGGTCGCTGCTACCCGCATGCGAGCCTGCATCGGTTTGCCGGTGCTCGACGGACGCACGGTCTGGGCCGACTCGGCCGACGAGTACCTGGATCGCGGCCTGCGCCTGCACGATGAGTATCGCGACGATCCGCTGGTCACGACCATGCTCGCGCCGTATGCACCTGCGGCGGTCGGCGATGCCACGCTGGCACGCGTGCGTCGCGCCGCCGACGAACTGGAATTGCCGGTCACGATGCACCTGAACGAAAGCCGCGGCGAAGTCGAGGTCGGCGGCGAACGCGCGCTGGCGCGACTGGAGCGCCTGGGACTGCTGTCACCGTTGCTGCTTGCTGTCCATATGGTCCATGTCGATGAAGAGGACATGGAGCGCGCTGCCGCGGGTGGCATCAGCATTGCGCACTGTCCGCAGTCCAACCTGAAACTGGGCAACGGCGTCTGTCCGGTAACCGCACTGCGCGCACATGGCATCGCGTTGACGCTCGGCACCGACGGCGCGGCGAGCAATAACGATCTGAGCCTGCTGGATGAGATGCGCACGGCCGCATTGCTCGCCAGCGGCGTACGGCATGCACCCGTCGTCGCACCAGACGATGGCGAACCCGACGAAGTGCCGGCGATGACCGCGCACGACTGGCTGCAGATTGCGACATTGAACGGCGCGCGTGCGCTCGGCATGGGCGACGCCATCGGCTCGCTGCTGCCCGACAAATGGGCGGATCTTTGCTGCATTGATCTCGCCCGCGCACACACCCAGCCGGTGTACGACGTCGCATCGCAAATCGTCTACGCCGTCTCGCGCGAGCAGGTCAGCGATGTCTGGGTCGCCGGCCGCGCACTGGTGTGGCAGGGGCAACTCACGCATATCGATCTCGACGATGTATTGCGCCGTGCACGCCGCTGGCAGCAGCGGATCTCAGGAAAGTGAATAGTGAGTGGTGAGTAGTGAGTGGTGAGTAGTGAATGGACAGAATCCCGAATCCCACTCTGAATCTTGCCATTCACTAC
>JAIBJL010000376.1 GCA_020029545.1 Gammaproteobacteria bacterium | reverse complement strand
AGAAGGCCTGCGTTTTGCGATCCGCGAGGGTGGCAAGACGGTGGGCGCCGGGGTGGTCGCGAAGATTCTGAAGTAAGGTTGGTGTAGGTCGGGTTAAAACCCGACTTCTTGGGTCGGTGAGGATGTCGGAATGAATTCCAACCTACCTTTCCGACCTACGGATCCGATCCAGGTTTCATAGGTATTAGGCCAGTAGCTCAATTGGCAGAGCGGCGGTCTCCAAAACCGCAGGTTGGGGGTTCGATTCCCTCCTGGCCTGCCACTGACGACGACACGTTGCCCGGCGGTGGGCGGCACAGGTTTGTGACGATTCATGACTGAACAGGTTCAGGAAAGCGGTACTGCGCTCGACGCAGCGAAGCTGACGGCCGGTATCGCCATCGTGGCAGCCGGTGTCGCCGGCTTTTATCTGTTGTCTGCCCAGCCCATCTGGCTACGCTGGATCATCGTGCTGGCAGCGCTGGTTGCCGGTTCACTCGTCAGTCTGCAGTCACATCAGGGCAAATCGTTCTGGGCATTCGTGCAAAGTTCTCGCGTCGAGCTGCGCAAGGTTGTCTGGCCGACCAGCCAGGAAACCGTGCAGGTAACAATCGTCGTCTTCGTGATGGTGATCGTACTGGGCTTGTTTTTCTGGGGTCTTGATTCGGTGCTCGGGTTGCTGACCCGCTGGCTCACCGGGCACGGAGAGTAGTCATGGCGTTGCGTTGGTATGTCGTGCATGCCTATTCGAACTTCGAGCATCGGGTTGCCGAAGGACTGAAGGACCGCATCAAGATGCAGGGCCTGCAGGACAAGTTCGGCGAGATTCTGGTGCCGACCGAAGCAGTGGTCGAAATGCGCGACGGGCAGAAGCGCAAGAGTGATCGCAAATTTTTCCCGGGCTACGTGCTGGTCCAGATGGAAATGGATGAAGACACCTGGCACCTGGTAAAGGAAGTGCCGAAGGTGCTCGGCTTTATCGGTGGCACGGCTGAAAAGCCCGCGCCGATTACCGAGAAGGAAGCCATGGGCATCCTGCGTCGCGTCGAGGAAGGCGTCGACAAGCCGAAGCCGAAGGTGCTGTTCGAGCCGGGCGAAGTGGTGCGTGTCATCGACGGTCCTTTCAACGACTTCAATGGCGTCGTGGAATCGGTCAACTATGAAAAGAATCGCCTGCAGGTCGCGGTGCAGATTCTCGGTCGCTCGACACCGGTCGAGCTGGATTTCAGTCAGGTCGAAAAGGCGTAAAGAAGCCTAAGCGCCGACTCGGAGAGTCGACGCGTTTTAGAACCAAGGATGACATGGGGAGCCCCCGCTATTTACTAGGGGGCGCTAACACCCGCGGAGTAATTCAATGGCCAAGAAAGTCACTGGCTACATCAAGCTGCAGATCCCTGCAGGTCAGGCGAATCCGAGCCCCCCGGTCGGACCCGCGCTGGGCCAGCAGGGCGTGAACATCATGGAATTCTGCAAAGCGTTCAACGCACAGACTTCCAGCCTGGAGAAAGGCCTGCCGACGCCAGTCGTGATCACGGTGTACAGCGACCGTAGCTTCACCTTTATTCTCAAGACGCCGCCCGCCTCGGTGTTGATTCGCAAGGCGATCGGCATTGAGAAAGGCAGCGGTACCCCCAATACCAGCAAAGTCGGTCGCATTACCCGCGCCCAGCTCGAAACCGTCGCCAAGACCAAGCTCCCCGATCTGACAGCAGCAGATCTGGATGCCGCGGTGCGCACCATTGCCGGTAGCGCGCGCAGCATGGGCGTCGATGTGGAGGGAGTGTGACATGGCAGCCGTAGCGAAACGTGTGAAGGCCTGGGCCAGCAAGATTCAGCCGGGCAAGCAGTACACCATCGACGACGCGATCTCGCTGGTGAAGGAATTCGCCAAGGCGAAATTTCGCGAGTCCATCGATGTCTCGGTGAATCTCGGTATCGATGCCTCGAAGTCCGACCAGCAAGTGCGCGGTTCCACCGTGATGCCGCACGGCATCGGCAAATCGGTCCGCGTGGCAGTGTTCACCTCGGGCAAGAACCAGGAAGCCGCCTTGGCTGCCGGTGCCGATATTGTCGGTCTCGACGATCTCGCTGCGAAAGTGAAAGCGGGCGAAATGAATTTCGACGTGGTCGTTGCGAGCCCGGATGCCATGCGCGTCGTCGGTCAGCTCGGTCAGATCCTCGGTCCTCGCGGCCTGATGCCGAACCCGAAGGTCGGCACCGTGACGCCGAACGTGGCCGAAGCAGTGAAGAATGCCAAGGCCGGTCAGGTGCGTTACCGCTCCGACAAGGCCGGCGTGGTTCATTGCACGATCGGCAAGGCGGATTTCGATGCGCCGAAGATCAAGGAAAATCTGACTGCGCTGCTGGTGGATCTGCAGAAGGCGAAGCCGGCGGCGTCGAAGGGCATCTACCTGAAGAAGGTGTCGGTGTCCTCGACCATGGGCCCGGGCGTGCCTGTTGAGCAGTCATCGCTCTCATTGAAGATTTGACCGAATGAACTGAATGTGTGAGTGAATCGCGAATCGGCTGCGACTGGGCGTGCCATTCACGGATCACGATTTTTTTTCGAATCACGATTTCTTGATTGATGCAGGCGGGCAAGGCTGACGCAAGTCAGTCGGAGCCCGCCATCATCGAAGACCGCAGGCGAGGATCGAGCCGCAGGTCACAGGCAATAACCGGAGGCTATCCGGTCGCAGCCCGTTACCTCACGCACGGAACCTCTTAATGATCGCCCGCGCAGATGGTGTTACCCGAATCGGAAAGTGAGTGCGACGCAAGTTGCCATCGCGCATCCGGTGTGGAGGGCGCCGTCAGGCCGCGATGAGCGGCGGGCGACTGGTCAACGGGTCAGCTGGTCAAGGGGTCAGAGTGAGAGAGTTAAGTCTCAAGCTCTGGCCAGCTTGCCAGTCGACCTGGGACCGATTGCCAAGGTGTGCGAACAGGATGTTTGCACGACGTAGTTAATGCTCTTCACGCCAGGAGGAATCATGGCGCTCAGACTCGATGACAAAAAGGCGTTGGTCGCCGAAGTGGCCAAGGTTGCGGCAAGTGCGCAATCCGTGGTCGCTGCGGAATACCGCGGTCTTACCGTAACGCAAATGACCGATCTGCGTTCCAAGGCGCGTAACTCCGGTGTCTATCTGCGAGTGGTGAAGAACACGCTGGCCCGTAAAGCAATTGCCGGCACTCCTTTCGAGTGCGTCGGCAAGAGCCTCAAGGGTCCGCTGATTCTCGCGTTCTCGAAGGACGATCCCGGTGCCGCGGCGCGCCTGGTCAAAGCTTTTGCCAAAGACAACGACAAGCTCAAGACGACAGTGCTGTCGCTGGGCGATACGGCGTTGGCGGCGAAGGATCTCGATCGGGTTGCAGGTCTGCCTACGCTGGAAATCGCTCGCGCCACGCTGCTCGGTGCGTTGCAGGCGCCGGTCGGCAAGCTGGTTCGCACGATTGCGGAACCGCACGCCAAGCTGGTACGCGCGATTGCCGCGGTGAAAGACAAGATGGAAGCCACTGCTGCCGGTTGATCGGCGGTGGATGGCGAACGATTTGGGTTGATCAAACAAGTTTGGAGTTACGACAATGGCTGTTACTAAGGAAGAACTGGTAGATGCACTTTCGAACCTGAAGGTGCTCGATGTGGTTGAGCTCATCAAGAGCCTCGAAGAGAAGTGGGGCGTCAGCGCCGCCGCTCCCGTGGCTGTGGCTGCAGCTGGCGGCGGAGCAGCAGCTCCCGCGGCGGCGGCTGAAGAACAGACCGAGTTCAACGTGACCATGACCAGCTTTGGCGCCAACAAGGTCGGCGTCATCAAGGTCATCCGCGAAATCACCGGCCTGGGCCTCAAAGAGGCGAAGGACCTGGTGGAAGGTGTGCCGTCTTCGGTCAAGGAAGGCGTGTCCAAGGCCGACGCGGAAGGCATCAAGAAGAAGCTGGTGGAAGCAGGCGCGACAGCGGAGATCAAGTGAGTTGGATGGGGACAGTCCGATGAGGACAGTCCCCATTTGTCCCATTTATCTACTGCTTGCCGAGCCTGACTCAATGCGGATCGCGACTGCGGAGTTTCTCCGTCGGTCGCGTTCCGTATTGGTGTCGATTTTAGTTTTTCGCGGGTTGCAATTCACCGTTGAGCTGCGCCCCGCCGCCTTTAGCCCGTGCCCGTATTGAGCCCGTATTGAGAGGGTGATCCAGATGGCCTATTCGTTCACCGAGAAGAAGCGTATCCGCAAGGATTTCGGCAAGCGTGAGAGCATTCTTGAAGTGCCTTACCTGCTCGCGATCCAGCTGGATTCGTATCGCAAGTTTCTGCAAGCCGAGGTCGCGGACAGCCGTCGCGACGATGCCGGCCTGCACGCCGCGTTCAAGAGCGTTTTCCCGATCACCAGCTATTCCGGTAACGCCATCCTCGAGTACGTGAGCTATCGCCTCGGCGATCCCGTGTTCGATGTGAAAGAGTGTCAGCTGCGTGGCCTGACGTATGCGGCGCCGCTGCGCGTAAAAGTCCGGCTGGTGGTGTACGACAAAGAAACCTCGACGCCGACCAAGAAGGTCGTCAAGGACATCCGCGAGCAGGAAGTCTATCTGGGCGAAATGCCGCTGATGACCGATAACGGCACGTTCGTCGTGAACGGCACCGAGCGCGTCATCGTCTCGCAGCTGCATCGCTCACCCGGCGTGTTCTTCGATCACGATCGCGGCAAGACGCATAGTTCGGGCAAGCTGCTGTTCTCGGCACGCATCATTCCTTACCGTGGCTCCTGGCTCGACTTCGAGTTCGATCCGAAGGACTGCGTGTATGCGCGTATCGATCGCCGCCGCAAACTGCCGGTCACCATCATCCTGCGTGCGCTGGGTTACACCGAAGAGCAGATGCTGGACATGTTCTTCGAGAAGATCACGTACCACATCGCCAAGGACAAGATCGAATTCGAACTCGTCCCGGCCCGCCTGCGCGGCGAAACTGCGGCATTCACGATCAAAATCGGCGATGAAGTCATCGTCGAAGAAGGCCGCCGCATCACCGCTCGCCATGTGCGCACGCTTGAGCAGAAGAACGTCACGCGCCTGGAAGTGCCGAAGGACTACCTGGTCGGC
>JAIBJL010000083.1 GCA_020029545.1 Gammaproteobacteria bacterium | reverse complement strand
CAGGCCGCCGTCATGGCACCTACGGAGCTGCTCGCCGAGCAACACGCGCGCAGTTTTGCGAACTGGTTGACGCCGCTGGATATCCACGTCGCGGCATTCAGCGGCAAGCGCACCGGCAGCGCCAGAGCGCGATCGCTCGCGGATCTCGCCTCAGGCCAGGTACAGATCGCCGTCGGCACTCATGCGCTGTTTCAGGAAGGCGTCGAGTTCCGCCGGCTGGGTCTCGCCATCATCGACGAGCAGCATCGCTTTGGTGTGCACCAGCGGCTCATGCTGCGGGAGAAGGGACTGGCGTCGGGCAAGTATCCGCATCAGCTCATCATGACGGCCACGCCGATTCCGCGAACGCTTGCGATGACGGCATACGCCGACCTCGATGTCTCCGTGATCGACGAATTGCCGCCGGGTCGCACACCGGTGCGCACTGTGGTCATGCAGGAAACGCGACGCGACGAGGTCGTGATCCGTATTCGCGATGCCTGCCGTGCACAACGACAGGCCTACTGGGTCTGTCCGCTGATCGAGGAATCGGAAGCGCTGAGTGCGCAGGCAGCGGAGGAGACGGCGCAGGCGCTGGCCGTGGCACTCTCCGAACTGAAAATCGGACTGGTGCACGGCCGCATGCCACCGCGGGACAAGGATGCCGTCATGAACGAATTCAAGGCGGGGAACATTCAGGTGCTGGTTGCGACCACCGTGATCGAAGTCGGCGTCGACGTCCCGAATGCCAGCGTGATGGTCATCGAAAACGCCGAGCGCATGGGCCTGGCACAACTGCATCAGCTGCGCGGTCGCGTCGGGCGTGGTGCGGCGGCAAGTACCTGCGTACTGCTGTATCGTCCGCCGCTGACTGAAGTGGCGCGACAGCGTCTGGCCGTGATGCGGGAAACCAACGATGGTTTCGAGATCTCGCGTCGCGATCTGGAATTGCGCGGTCCGGGCGAAATGCTGGGAACGCGGCAGACCGGCTTGATGCAGATGCGCGTGGCCGATTTACTTCGTGATGCCGATCTGCTGCCGCGAGTTCAGCAAGCCGCGGAATCGATGCTGGCGACGAATGCAGCCAACATAGCGCCCTTGTTGCGTCGCTGGACCGGTGAAGGCGAACGATTCGGCAGGGTGTGATGCGAGGCAAGGGACCGAGTGATTGCGTACTCATTCGCTTCGACATCAGGCGGCGATGTAGCGATCGTTCACGGTTCTTCTCGCGCCATCAATTCCGCCTGTCGCGCCTCGACACCCGATTTGAGCCTCGTTCGCGACGGCGCAGTCTCGATGAAGAATAAAGAAATCAAGAAGCCGAGGCCGGAGGCGATCAATGCCACCGTGAACGCCTGTTGAATGCCGTAGTGATCGGCTACGAAACCGGCGCCTACGGGCGCTAGCGCGCCGCCGACGATCTCGCCGACACCGTTAACGACGCCGGCCGCGGTGCCGCTCAAACTGGCCGGTACCGATTCCACAGTGATCGGTGCAACCAGATTCGAGGACATGGCCGCCACGAAGCAGGCGACCACAAACATCCAGAAGAACAATTGTGCCGGCTCGCCGCTCTGCAACAGCATCCACAACGAAATGAGCGTTCCGAGGAACCCCGCGAGCACCGTCGGCTTGCGGCCGAACCTATCCGACAGTGCCGGCATGAACAAATAGCCGGCGCACGCACCGAAGCCGAATCCGGACATGACGAAGCCCATCTGTTGCACGCTGAGCTTGACATGATCGGTGAGGTAGTTGGGCATCATGGCTGCGACGACGAATAGACACGTCATCATGCAGAACACGGCGACCAGATTGAGCCGGATGTTGCGGTAGCGAAGGATTTGGGTCCAAGGCAATCGCTGCGCAGTGACCTGCGGATTGCTCTCATGAGTGGCAAGGCTACCTTGGGTATCCCGCAAAACTCGGTAGAGCAGCCAAGCAACGATGAAGCCCGGTAAGGCCACCAGAATGAATACCCAGCGCCAGGATGGCAGGAAGTCGAGCAACTGGGTCGCAATGATCGGTCCGAACGCCATGCTCAATAGCGTGTAGCCGAATAGCACGAACCCCAGGTTTCGCACACGGCGACTGGGGTGCGAAGCTTCGATTGCGGCGACATTGGATAAAGGCGCATAGGCACCCTCGGCGACGCCCAGTAGTGCGCGGATGACCAGCAACATGCCGACGCTTGTCGCCAGACCCGTGAGACCACCCAGGAGCGAATACGCGATCACCGCCGGAATGAGAACTTTGCGTCGTCCGATGCGATCGGAAACCCGGCCGACGAACAACGATGTGAGGCCCCACGCCAGCGCCAGCGCCGCCGAGATATTGCCGATGTCCTGATAAGTCAGGTTCAAATCCTTTTGTATGACGGGGAACAAGGGTGAGATGACCATCCGGTCGATGCCCACCAACGCAAAGCCAGTCGCGAGCAGACTGATGGCCTTCCATTCGTATCCCGTATCCCAATTCCCCTGACCCGCGGATTGATTGGTTATCTGCATCATGTCCTCCTGCAGTCCATCGATCGTTATGGGATCGCGAGTGTACTGCAGGTCGGGGCATCTGCGGCTTCGATTCCGACGAGCCGGCTCCGGCGAGGTGGCACGATCACCCGCGGCACCTCGAGACATGTCAACTTCAGGCGATCGGTGCGGCGCCTTTGCGGTCAATCGGCGAGTCGCCTGCAGATTGAGAGGGCGGTACCGGCTCGTCCCTCGTCGCCGCATCATTCCGCGCGCCTGGTAAGAGTGGCGAATTGGATCAGCGACGTGCGATCAGTGTGCCAACGCAGACTGCGCTTGCCCGAGTAGGAGCAATCACTGATTATTGAGCGCGCGTACGTTATCGATCGTTGCACGTTATCGTCCGCCGCTGACTGAAGCGCGTGGCCGATTTACTTCGTGATGTCGACCTGCTGCCGCGAGTTCAGCAAGCGGCGGAATTGATGCTGGCGACGAATGCAGCCAACATAGAAGAATGCTGGGTCGCATTCGAGGCAGGTGCAAACAATGACTTTTCTTTGGCTACAGCCAACAGCTTACAGCCTACAGCCATCCACATCATGATTCGCGACCTCGCGCGCAAAGCCAGTGCCTACGCCCGCCTGCTGCGA
Organism: Gammaproteobacteria bacterium; assembly: GCA_020029545.1. Classification (GTDB taxonomy): domain Bacteria; phylum Pseudomonadota; class Gammaproteobacteria; order Steroidobacterales; family Steroidobacteraceae; genus Steroidobacter. Next base: position 10,801 of record JAIBJL010000083.1, on the reverse strand, counting down.
CTGCATCGACCGATCGGCATCTGGCTGCTGCTGTGGCCGATGCTGTGGGCCCTGTGGTTGGCCTCCGCCGGGCATCCGGATCCGCACGTGTTTCTTGTGTTCATCGCGGGGACCGTGCTGACGCGTTCCGCCGGCTGTGCGATAAACGACTTTGCGGATCGCAAGTTCGACGGACGGGTGGCGCGCACCCGTGATCGCCCGTTGGTCACCGGTGAGGTCGATCCCATCGAAGCGATCGCACTGTGTATTGCGCTGGGATTCATTGCGCTGGGCCTGGTGCTGACACTGAACGGACTGACGCAGTTGATGGCTCTCGGCGGTGGCGTACTGCTGTTCACCTATCCGCTGATGAAACGGTTTTTTCCGTTGCCGCAGTTCTATCTGGGCGCGGCCTACACTTGGGCGGTGCCGATGGCCTACGCCGCGCAGACGGGCACCATGCCGCGAATTGCCTGGCTGCTGTTCATCGCGGGGCTGGTGTGGACCATGGCGTACGACACCATGTACGCGATGGCCGATCGCGAGGACGATCGCAAACTCGGCATTCACTCCACCGCGCTCCTGTTCGGCGATGCGGATCGGCTGATCATCGGTATCCTGCAGATCATGACGCTGCTGGCGTTGTGGCTGGTGGGTTCGGAATTGCATCTCGGCTCCTGGTATCGCGCCGGGCTCGCGGCAGCCGCGATCTTCGCGGTGTACGAACAGGCGCTGATTCGTCAGCGACGCCCCGAAGACTGCACACGCGCGTTCCTCAACAACAATTATTTCGGCATGGCCGTGTTCGTTGGGATCGCGCTCGAGTACGTGTTCGTGAAGTAAGTGAGTGGTGAATAGTGAGTGGTGAATAGTGAGTTGTGGTTTGTCAGAAAGTTGCTTAAGGGGAAGAGGCACCCCCGGCAATAAGGACCTGCTACGCACGATCCGGGATCAAAGTAACCTTCTGACCATTCACTAATCACGCTTCACGACTCGCCCGGCCCACACCTTCGCAGCACGTGCCACTGCCCAGACTTCCACATGCTGTGCGCCGGCTTGTTTCAGTACCTGCGCAAGTTCGTTGGCCGTGCTGCCGGTCGTGATGACATCGTCCACAATCGCCACCCGTGGTGCCGGCAACCCGGCGCACATCTGAAATGCGCCTTTGATGTTGCGGCGCCGTGCTTTGCTATCGAGCCCTGCTTGCTCCGGCGTATCGCGCGTTCGCTCGATCAGATCGGTTCGCAGTTCGAGCTTCAGGCGTCGCTGCAGACTCTGTGCGAGCTCGGTGGCCTGGTTGTAGCCGCGCTGGCGGTAACGAGGTTGCGCGAGAGGCACGGGAATCAGCAGATCGGGCAGTGCGTGTGCACGCCGCAGACGAATCTCTGCAGCCAGCAACTCGCCCAGCACGCGACCGTGCGCAACCTGGCCGCTGAACTTGAGCCCCCGGACCAGGTGCGCCACCGGATACGCATAGATAAAAGGACAGAACGCCTGGTCGAAGCGCGGTGCTTTGCGCAGGCAGGCGCCGCATCGAACAATGACGGGCGCTTCGCCGCTGAGCGGTTCTGCGCATTGCTCACAGGCATGAACATTGCGCCGCAAGTCGCCCGCGCAGCCCGCACACAGGTCGAGGGCCGGCGACTGTCCCGCCTGTCCGCACAGCACGCAGCGTGGCGGCCATAGCAGGTCCTGCGCGCAGCGCAACCAAGCGTCAACCGATTTTCGCATATTGAGTTGACAGGCTTCCGTGCCTTCCAAATACTTCGAAGCGGCAGTTTGCGGCACGGCGTGGCTGCCTTATGACACCAAACGTCCCTGTTTGAAGAGAAATTGCTCATGTACACCTCTGCCGCCGCGTCAGCTCTGCAATCGAACCTGATTCGCACCGATTGGTCGCTGACAGAAGTTCGCGCACTGATGGCATTGCCGTTTGCGGATTTGATGTTTCAGGCGCAAAGCGTGCACCGCGCGAATTTCGACCCGAATGCCGTACAGGTCAGCACGTTGCTGTCGATCAAGACTGGCGCTTGCCCCGAGGATTGCGCGTATTGCTCGCAAAGCGTTCGGTTCGAGACCGGCTTGAAATCGGAGCCGCTGATGGATCTGACGGACGTGCTCGAACGTGCGCGCGCGGCACGGGCCAATGGCGCCACGCGTTTCTGCATGGGCGCGGCTTATCGCAGCCCCAAGCCGAAGCAACTGGCGCAGATCGTGGAAATGATCAAAGAGGTGCGTGCACTCGGCATGGAAACCTGCGTCACGCTGGGGATGCTGACGCCGCAGCAGGCCGGCGAACTCAAGGACGCGGGCCTCGATTACTACAATCACAATCTCGATACGTCAGCCGAGCACTACCAGAAGGTCATTACGACCCGCACCTATCAGGATCGTCTCGACACGCTCGCGGCCGTGCGCGACGCGGGGCTCAAGGTCTGCTGCGGCGGCATTCTCGGCATGGGCGAGACCGAACTGGATCGTGCACAACTGCTGCATACCTTGGCCACGCTGCCCCAGCATCCCGACAGCGTGCCGATCAACCAGCTCATGCAGGTGCCCGGCACGCCGCTGTATGGCGTAGAGAAACCGCAGCCGCTGGACTTTGTGCGAACCATCGCCGTGGCTCGCATTCTTATGCCGCGTTCTTACGTGCGCCTGTCCGCCGGACGCTCGGAAATGAGCGATGAAACGCAAGCGTTATGCTTCCTCGCCGGCGCCAACTCGATTTTCTATGGCGACAAGTTACTTACGACGGAAAATCCGGCCGAGCACCAGGATCGCCGACTGTTCGACGAACTCGGCATTCATACGGAAACCCTCGCTGCACCCACCACCTGTGCGACACAGGCAAGAGCGCAAACCGACCTCGTCACCGCCTGACCTGCTTCAGGGTCGGGCGCAGCACCATGGACAAAGCCAGATCGACTGCGATCTGCGCTCACTGCGGCTATCGCTTCACTACGGCACATCGCGCAAGCTGCCGCCGCGGCGTTTAATCCTTGACGGAGCCATGTCGGCAGACCCTCCCAATGACTATCTTCTCGATACGAGTCGCGTGCGCGGCGCGTTCGACCGTGCCAGCTCGACGTTCGATCAAACCGCCGCGGTTCACGGTGAGATCCGTCAGCGCCTGATCGAACGGCTGGATGTCATCCGCATGAATCCTGCCGTCGTGCTGGATCTGGGCGCTGGCACGGGTCAGGGTGCGAGCGAACTCAAACGGCGTTTCAGTAGCGCGGAAGTCATCGCATTGGATCTATCGGCGCGGATGCTCATCGTCGCCGGCCAACGATCCCGACTGTGGCGCCGATTCGCGCGCGTGGCCGCAGACGCGCAGCGCTTGCCGATCAAGAACAGCAGCGTCGATCTGATTTTCAGCAATCTGATGCTGCAATGGATCGCTCGTCCCGATGCCGCCCTCACCGAAGCGCGCAGAATCCTGAAACCCTCCGGACTGCTGACCTTTACCAGCCTCGGTCCGGATACATTGCGCGAGCTGCGCAGCGCCTGGGGCCAGGCGGGCAACCATCCGCATGTGCATGCGTTCATCGACATGCACGACCTGGGTGATGCCCTGATGCGAGCGGGCTTTGTCGAGCCGGTGATGGATACCGAACGCCTGACCGTAACCTATCGCGAGTGGTCGACGCTGCTGAGCGAGCTTCGCGGAACGGGCTCGGTGAACATCGCGCAGGGCAGACATCGTGGACTGACCACCCGCTCCACGCTGCAGCGAGTGACTCGGGCACTCGACGCCCTGCGCCAGGATGGCCTGCTACCGGTGACCCTCGAAATCGTTTACGGCCATGCGTGGGCCGGAGTGCCCCGGCAGCGCGGGAGTAAAGAGCCAGTGCTGGTGCCCGTCAGCGCGCTACGCAGACGCCGATGATCAGTTACTAAAATCATCCAATTGAGGCATTAATATTAGATCCTGGCTATTCAATATTTAAATTATTTATCAGCCAATGGCGCTGACTTAGAAATATTTGCCTCGCGACTCGACTCAAGCCGACTGCCTTGGCGCAAGGGCCTGGGGCGTGGGGCCTGGGTAGGAGACTCGAATGTGCCCGCGTGTACTCCGATCCGTTTCCTGCCCAGGCCCCGTGCCCCAGGCCCTATGGGTAGCGGCAATTGTGGCGTTTGCTGCTAAGTACGCACCCTTCATTTATCAGTCGCTGTCCTGTGGCTGGAGCCCTAAGATAAAGCGCAAGGTAGTGCATTCGCGTCGAATCGCGTCTACTTCAAGGGATGCTGGGCAGTGGCTCGTAACGCGCTGCTGCCCATGCGCGATGGCTCGGCTGTCGAGCCAAATTTCCTTTGCTGTCCGTAATTTGCGCGTTGCGCCTGAGTTTGAATCTCCGCTACGATGGCGCCCCTTCCGTCGGTCTCGAGATCAACAGTCAGTGGCAATCGCATGAGCGACGGCACGGTACTGAGTGCGCAATCAGCGGCACCGCCAGGCGCTGTGGTGCGTCGCTTCGACCTGGCGCCACACTGCTCGCTGACGCCGTACAGCGCCGCCGTATTTTTGGGTTGGCTGGGCGGGACGACATTTGCGATTGCGACCTTCTTCGCGATACAGGGCTTCTGGCCGGTAGTGCCGTTTGCTGGTCTGGAAATCGGTCTGTTGGCATGGGCGCTGCGCGCATCGATGCGCAGGGGCACGTGTCGTGAAGTGATCAGCATTACTGAAGAAACTGTCACAGTGGAATGGCATGGCCCGCAAGTTGATCGGGTTTCGGTATTTCCTCGTCATTGGGTGAGGGTTAAACTCCACGCCCCGCTCGCGGCGTTACATCCTGCGCGACTCCTGTTCGAGTCGCATGGCCGCGTCTGTGAAGTGGGCAGGTTTCTCACCGAAGATGAGCGTCGCGGTCTCGCCGCGCGCCTCAAGCAGCTCGTGGGGAATGTGAACGAATCACCCGCGCTCAGGTAGTTCTGGGTCGTGGGGTTGTACTGCGGGCGCCATCCTATGGCGCATCGGCAGCGGATCAGTATGTTCTGCGGCAGCTCGCGCCGGTGCGGAATGCGGTGGAGCGCGAAGAAGATCAAGTGGGAGCCATGGCGCAAATGTCGAAGAGTCTGAAGTACGTCGCGGGAGCAATCGCAGCATCCCTGCCTGCCAGTGCGGCGTTCGCGGCCTGGGAACTGAACATGACGGTCGGCGTGACCGAGCTCAGCCGCGACATCCACGGCCTGCACATGCTGATCTTCTGGATCTGCGTTCTGATCGCCGTCGCCGTGTTCGGCATGATGATTTATTCGCTGGTGAAGTTCCGGCATTCGCGGGGTGCGGTAGCGGCGACCTTCGACCACAGCACCAAGGCCGAAATCATCTGGACCATCATCCCTTGCGCCATCCTGGTGGGCATGGCGATCCCGGCCGCGGAAACGCTGATCAAGATCGAGGACACGCGCGACTCGCAGCTGAGTATCAAGGTCACCGGTTATCAGTGGAAGTGGCAGTACGAGTACCTCGACAAGAACGTCAGATTTTTCTCGACACTCAACCGTGAACACGACCGGGCCCGCCAGTTGAAGTCCGGTGTCGATCCGTTCTCGGTGCCCAATTACCTGCTCGAAGTCGATCGGCCGCTGGTGGTGCCGGTGGGTGCCAAAGTGCGCGTCCTGCTCACCTCCAGCGACGTGATCCACGCCTGGTGGGTACCGGCATTCGGCATGAAGAAAGACGCGATTCCCGGTTTCGTCAACGAAATGTGGTTCCGCGCCGATAAACCCGGGACCTATCGCGGCCAGTGTGCCGAACTGTGCGGTCGCGACCATGGCTTCATGCCGGTTGTCGTCGAGGTGAAGCCACAGGCCGAATTCGACGCGTGGTTGCAAGAACAGCAGCAGGCCGGCGCGCCTGCCGCGGCTTCGGCCGCGGCTGCAGTAACTGTTGAGTCGGCAGCCGCAACGGTTGCCAAGGCGGAGTAAGGTTCAATGAGCACGGCACACACGCATTCGGCCCCGCATACCACCGGGCACGCCCACGACGCGCACGATCATCACGGTCCGGAGAAGGGCTGGAAGCGCTGGGTCTTCGCAACCAACCACAAAGATATCGGCACGATGTACATGCTGTTCAGCCTGCTGATGTTCTTCATCGGCGGGTCGATGGCAATGATCATCCGCGCCGAACTGTTTCAACCCGGCCTGCAGCTGGTCGATCCGCAGTTCTTCAACTCGATGACGACCATGCACGCGCTGATCATGATCTTCGGCGCCGTGATGCCGGCATTCGTCGGCCTGGCGAACTGGATGATTCCGCTGCAAGTCGGCGCGCCTGACATGGCGTTGCCCCGCATGAACAATTTCAGTTTCTGGATCCTGCCGTTCGCCTTCTCGCTGCTGCTGGCAACGCTGTTCGTTCCCGGAGGTGCACCTGCAGGTGGCTGGACGATGTATCCGCCGCTTTCCCAGCAGAACGGTACCTCATTCCCCATGCTGATTTTCGCCGTCCACCTGATGGGTGCCTCGTCGATCATGGGGGCGATCAACGTGGTGGTAACGATCATGAACATGCGTGCGCCTGGCATGTCGCTGCTCAAGATGCCGCTGTTCGTCTGGACCTGGCTGATTACCGCCTACCTGCTGGTCGCCGTGATGCCGGTGCTCGCCGGTGCCGTCACCATGCTGCTGACCGATCACTATTTCGGCACGACCTTCTTCGAGGCAGCCGGCGGTGGCGATCCGGTGATGTTCCAGCACATCTTCTGGTTCTTCGGTCACCCCGAGGTGTACATCATGATCCTGCCGGCGTTCGGGATCGTGTCGGAAATCATTCCGACCTTCTCCCGCAAGCCGTTGTTCGGCTACGACGCAATGGTGTACGCGACCGCCTCGATCGCGTTCCTGTCATTCATCGTCTGGGCGCACCACATGTTCACCGTGGGTATGCCGCTCGCCGGTCAAATGTTCTTCATGCTCGCGACGATGCTGATCTCCGTCCCGACCGGCGTAAAAGTCTTCAACTGGACCGCGACCATGTTCAAAGGCTCGATCAGCTTCGAACCACCGATGCTGTTCGCGCTGTCGTTCCTGTTCCTGTTCACGATCGGCGGCTTCTCCGGCCTGATGCTCGCGATCGTGCCGGCGGACTTCCAGTATCACGACACGTACTTCGTCGTGGCGCACTTCCATTACGTGCTGGTGCCGGGCGCCGTGTTCGCGATCATGGCCGGCGTGTACTACTGGCTGCCGAAATGGACCGGCCACATGTACAGCATCAAACTGGCGAAGGTGCACTTCTGGGTGTCGACGATCTTCGTGAACGTGCTGTTCTTCCCGCAGCACTTTCTGGGTCTGGCCGGCATGCCGCGTCGCATTCCGGACTACTCCACGCAGTTTGCCGACTGGAATATGGTGTCTTCGATCGGCGCGTTCGGCTTTGGTCTGTCGCAGCTGCTGTTCGCCTACATCGTGATCTCGGCCATTCGTGGCGGCGTGAAGGCCAGCGACAAGGTTTGGGACAGTGGCACGCCGCAGGGTTTGGAGTGGACGCTGAGCTCACCGCCGCCCTATCACAGCTTTGAATTACCCCCCGAGGTCAAGTGAGCGACAATGTTTCTGCCATGACGACACCTGGAGAAAATCGCAGGCGCGGCGTACGACGCACCACATTGTTCATGTCGTTGGTGGCGTTCGCCATCTACGCGACGTTCATCATCGCCAGTGTCCTGCGTGCCGGCTGACTCTTTGTGACTCCCAAGGAGAACGTGACGGCAGCAGATGCATCGACCCGACACCTGACCCGGATCGATGCATCGTCAGCATCAGCGTATCCCACGTGACCGACAACCCGCTCAAGCAAGCCAATCGCAAACTGACCCGCCAGTTATGGGTCTTTGCGTTCGGTTTTTTTGTGTTCGGCTTCGCACTGGTGCCGCTGTACAGCGTGCTGTGTGACATTACCGGGTACGGTGATCGCACGCAGCTTGGCAAAGCGTCGGCATTCTCTGTCGCCGAAGCCAGTAATCGCGAGGTCACGCTCGAATTCATTTCTGCCGCGCCGACCGTCGGCGAATGGGAATTCCGGCCCGAGGCCGGCAACATGAAGATCCGTCCGGGCCGGCTGTATGAAGCGAAGTTCTATGCCAGAAATCTGCGCAGCCAACCGGTCATTGCGCAGGCAATACCGAGCATCGCGCCGCTGCAGGCGACCCAGTATTTTCACAAGACCGAATGTTTCTGTTTTACACCGCAGCCTTTCGACGCGGACCAAACTCGCGAATTGACCGTGCGTTTCATCGTCGACCCGAAGTTGCCCGTCAATATCGATCGGCTGACGCTGGCCTATTCGATGTACGACGCAGCAACGCAGACTGCACAAGCCGCGCCGGTGACGCCGGGCGCCTGAACGGCAGCGCAGCTGGGAAAATTCTTTGGCATGCCACCGTCGCTTAAGGACGGGGCAACGGACTGATTGCACTTTTGAGAGAGAAGGTATGGCTCACGCACACACGACACACGCGCCGTCCGACAAGTACTACGTCCCGCACGGCAGCCCGTGGCCCATCATCGGCTCGATCGCCCTGTTCACCAGCGTCAGCGGCGGCGCGCTCTGGCTGAACCATGTGAATTCAGGTCCGTGGATTTTCAGCATCGGCATCCTGCTGGTGATCTTCATGTTCGCGGGCTGGTTCGGCACCGTGATCAACGAAAGCGAAAATCGCATGTTCAACGACGCGGTGGATCGCTCGTTCCGCATGGGCATGATGTGGTTCATCTTCTCCGAGGTCATGTTCTTCGCCGCGTTCTTCGGCGCGCTGTGGTACGCACGTAATTTCTCCATCCCCTGGCTGGGCGGCGAAGGCGTCAAGGTCTTTACCAAATTCCTGCTGTGGAAGAACTACGAAAGTGCCTGGCCCAGCAACGGTCCGGCGGATGTGGGCGGTGACTTCGAAACCATCCCGGCCTTCAGTCTGCCGGCAATCAACACCGCCATCCTGCTCACCTCGGGTGTCACCATCACCATCGCCCATCACGCGCTGCGGGCTGGCAATCGCGCGGTATTGAACGTTTTCCTGGCATTGACCTTCCTGCTGGGCTTCCTGTTCGTCGGTCTGCAGGCCGAGGAATATCACCATGCCTACACCGAGCTAAACCTGACGCTCGGCAGCGGCGTATATGGCTCGACCTTCTTCATGCTGACTGGGTTTCACGGTTTCCACGTGACCATGGGCGCGATCATGCTCACGGTGATCTGGTTCCGTTGCCTCAAAGGTCATTTCACGCCGACGCATCATTTCGCGTTCGAGGGCGTGGCCTGGTACTGGCACTTCGTCGACGTGGTGTGGCTGGGCCTGTTCGTATTCGTTTACTGGCTCTAGACCGGATCTCGGTACGCTTGCCGCAAGGACCGGCGTCGTGCCGGTCCTTGCGTATCAGCGAGCGGGAATGCGCTCAGCTTGGCAGCGTGTGGGGCTGAATCATTCCCAGACGCCAGGCGATAAACAGCAGGACGAACAGCGCGACGGACAGCACCACCCGCAGGGTTAGTGCACTAACCATCTTTTTCGATTTGCCTTGGTCGTTGACGAGGTGAAACAGCCCGGACCCCAGACTGGCGACAATGCCCAGCAGGCACGCAACGATGAGTATCTTGATGAGGGGCATGAGGGACTCGCTACCGCTTGCGGCGGACATTCGATGCTGCATTCACGGTCGATGTCCGCCAGCAATCGTTGCGGCTCGCCGGCTGGAATCGCTGGCATGCGCAGACTAACCGACGTCGCCAGGACACCCGCAGTATACCGTGCTTATCCGCTTCCAAAATCGTCGCTTCCGACCCTCCGTCTTCGCCACCGTGCTGCTGCTGATCGGTGTCGTGTGTGGTATCCGGCTCGGTATCTGGCAACTGCATCGTGCCGATGAAAAGCAGCAACTGCTCCATCAGTTCGAGCTCGGGCAGGCCCAGACACTGGAGCTGCGGCACGCCGACACATCCGCTTTGACTCGTTACCAGCATGTCCGGGCCAGCGGCCATTACGATGCCGATCATGCAGTGCTGCTGGATAATATGCCGTCAACCAAGGGGATGGCCGGCTATCGCGTGCTGACGCCATGGCAGCTGCAAGCAGGTCAATGGCTGCTTGTGGATCGTGGCTGGGTGCCGCTGGGCGCCACACGTCAACAATTGCCCGATGTGCGGGTGACCGAGCCGACCACGTCCGTCAGCGGTCGGCTGGATGATCTGCCGCAGCCCGGCATGCGAATCGGAGAGAATGCCGCCCAGAGTCGATCTGCCGCCTGGCCCAGGGTGCTGAGCTTTCCCCGACAGTCCGAACTCGAACAAATTCTCGATCGCAAGCTGCTGCCGCGAATTCTGCTGCTGGATGCAGACCAGCCTGGGGGGTTTGAACGTGCGTGGGGAGCGAACTTTGGCATCGGACCGCCGCGCCATCTGGCCTATGCGGTGCAGTGGTTCGCCATGGCTTTCGCCATGCTGTGCATCTATCTGATCGTGAGTTTCAAAGTGGAAGCAGATCAATGACTACGAGTGAAATGACGCTGCGGCCGAATCGTCGCCAGATCTGGTTGCTGGTCGGCATGTTCTTCGCGCCGCTGGCCGCGGCTTTCGTCCTTTATTACGGCGTGGAAGGCTGGCGTCCGCATGGCAGCACGAATAATGGCGATCTGGTCGAACCACGGCCCTTGCCGAGGGTGGCTTTGCCGACTGCGCAAGGTTCGACAGCGGACGCGGACTTTCTGCACGGCAAATGGACACTGGTGTATGTCGGCGAGGGCGGCTGCGATGCCCGGTGCCGCGAAGCACTGGTGTTAATGCGACAAACCCGCCTGTCGCTCAATGACGATATGT